>JAFGFW010000182.1 GCA_016930875.1 Deltaproteobacteria bacterium
AGGCGTCAAGGGTGAGGCTGTAGTCGTTTACGCCGATCCCTTGACAACGCAGCAGATGCTGTATCATCGGCTTTCCCGAAGGGTAAACAACATGGCTGTTTTTCTGGTTTTCTGGATATTACTCGCAGTACATTGCACAAAACCACTCAAAAAGACCGCAACGAACGGCTATTGTTGCTTTTTTGAACCTTTTGCCATGTTGTTTATGCAACTATAGGGTGGTTTCAAGGGGAGCTTTACGGAGGTGGTCATGATTAAAGAGATGATTCAAGAGGTAGTAAAAGGCAAAGACCTTTTGGAAGAAGAAATGATTAGTGTTATGGAAGAAATCATGGAAGGCAAGGCCACGGACGCACAAATTGGGGCCTTCATAACAGCCCTTCGCATGAAGGGCGAAACCATCACAGAAATCACCGGCGCAGCCAAGGTTATGCGCGAAAAGGCTACGCCAATTCGAATTCAAAATAGCGCTGTCAGTATTGATAGGGATGAAATCAATGTGGACAGGGAAACCATTGTAGATACCTGTGGCACGGGTGGCGACGGGACCAATACCTTTAATGTCTCAACCACTACTGCTTTTGTTGCTGCCGGCGGCGGGCTCAAGGTGGCCAAGCACGGCAATCGGAGTGTGTCCAGTCAGTGCGGTAGCGCCGATGTCCTAGAGGCCTTGGGCGTAAACCTGAATGTTAGCCCTGAGGCCGTCGAGGAGTGTATCAGGAGTATCGGCATTGGATTTCTATTTGCACCCAAGCTCCACGGGGCCATGAAGTATGCTATTGGACCAAGGCGCGAAGTCGGTATCCGGTCCATATTTAATGTCCTTGGTCCCTTGACCAATCCGGCCAAAGCAAACGTGCAGGTTCTTGGTGTATACGAGTCAGGGCTTACTTCTGTAATGGCAGAAGTGTTGCAGCGTCTGGGGAGCACAAGCGCCCTCGTGGTTTTCGGAGAAGGAAGTTATGATGAAATCAGCATTGCAGGCCCTACGCAAGTGAGCGAATTGCGAGATGGCGCTATAAGCAACTATAGCATAGAACCCGAAGATTTCGGCATGACGCGGGCCGATATCTCAGATATCAGGGGTGGAGATGCCGAACAGAACGCCGCTATTGTCCGAGAAATCCTGGCCGGCCAGCCCGGCCCCAAACGTGACATCGTGCTCTTGAATGCAGGGGCCACCTTTTATGCCGCCCGCAAGGCACAGGACATACACGAAGGCATCAATATGGCTGCCGAAAGCATAGACTCGGGCATGGCGGCCCAAAAACTCGAGCAACTCATAGAAAAGACCAATCAGGTCAGCACATGATGCAGAATGCCAGATGTTTATCCGAACAGCAGCGTGCCAATCGGCAACGGTAGTAGTTCACGACTGCCGAGGGTAACGGGTTTTGATCCGGTATCGGGCATCTTGTGTCTGGCATCAGGAATCAGGCACTTTAGATTATAGGCATTTCATATATGATACTCGATCAAATTGTGGCCCATAAAAAGAAAGAGATTGCAACCCTCAGGGAGGTAACGTCTCTTGCCAGCCTGAAGAGACATGCAGAGGCAGTTGAGACACCACGAGGGTTTCGACAAGCCCTGGCACGATCTTCAACTATAGCGTTAATCGCTGAGGTCAAGAAGTCATCGCCCTCTGCTGGTCTGATTCGCAAAGACGTTGATCCTGTTCGCATTGGAGAAATCTATGAAGACTCTGGCGCTTCAGCTATTTCCGTGCTTACAGACGATCAATTCTTTAATGGAAGCCTTGCCAGCATGAGGGAGGTTAAACAAGCTGTTAGTATTCCCGTGTTGCGTAAGGATTTCATTATCGACCCTTTTCAGATCTATGAAGCGCGAGCCTTTGGCGCTGACGCAGTTTTGTTGATCGTAGCCATCCTTTATGATGACCAGCTTCGCGCCTTTCTTGATATCTGCAAAGATCTCGGGCTTGATGCCCTGGTAGAGATCCACACGGAACAGGAGCGGGACAAGGCCCTTGAGGCAGGCGCTGACCTAATCGGAATCAACAACAGGGACCTAAAAACATTTGCAGTGGACCTTTCCACGACTATCGACCTTGTTCCAGGTTTACCAAAAGAAGCGCTCTGTGTGAGCGAAAGTGGCATTAAGAGCCATGATGACATCAGGCGCCTTATGGAAGCGGCTGTTGATGCAGTGCTGGTAGGCACAGCCCTTATGGAGGCAGGAGATATTGGGGCAAAGATTAAAGAGTTGTTGGATTTCCGGCTGTGAGTTATTACTGGTCATTGGTCATTTGGAAAGTTTGAATGTTTAGCTCAATACCTAAAATAAAAATCTGCGGAATCACCCGTGAGGCTGACGCCCAGTTTGCTGCCAGCCTGGGCGTAGATGCCCTGGGGTTTGTCCTGGCTGAGAGTTCCCGACGGGTAGACCCCCGCGTGGTTCGAGAAATAACCTTATCGCTGCCGCCCTTTGTAAGTACTGTAGGGGTGTTTGTGGATGCAGATATGGACTCGGTGAGCCAGATAGCTGCTTTTTGCAGACTTGCCTGGATTCAACTCCACGGCAATGAAACTCCGGACTACTGCAAGGCTTTGGACATTAGGCTCCTAAAAGCCATACGAGTCAAAGACAGGCAAAGCGTAGAACTCATGGCAGCCTACAAGGGCTGCGTCAACGGATTTGTCCTTGACACCTACGTGAAGGGGCAACAGGGGGGCACAGGAAAGGCATTTGATTGGACACTGGCGAGAGAGGCCGGAAAATATGGCCCGGTGATCCTTTCCGGCGGTTTGACACCGGAAAATGTGAGAGAAGCCATTCAGGCAGTGCGCCCTCACGGCGTGGATGTGAGCAGCGGTGTGGAATCAGGGCCCGGCATAAAAGATCACGACAAGATGCGGCGTTTTGTGGAACAAGTTATGAAATCGGGAAGCGACTGTGTATCAAAACCTAAACAGGCGAGGGATATCACATGATCGAGCGGGGCTACTATGAGGGATTCGGAGGGGCCTATCTCCCTGAGATCCTTATTGTTACCTTTGATGAACTTGTCGAGACATTTCAAAAGGCAAAAAGCGACCCTTCCTTCTGGCAGGAATATACTGAGATTATGTCCACCTATTCCTGCCGGCCGACCCCTCTCACCTTTGCCGAAAATCTTACTGCTCGCTTTGGCGGGGGGCGCATCTACATCAAGCGGGAAGACCTGAACCACACTGGCGCACACAAGGCAAACAATGTTATGGGTCAGGGGCTCCTGGTAAAGAGAATGGGAAAGACCCGCGTCATTGCTGAGACCGGGGCCGGTCAGCACGGGGTGGCAACTGCCACCATGGCAGCCAGGTTCGGATTTAAGTGTACCATTTACATGGGAGAAGTGGACATGGAACGACAACGTCCCAATGTCTTCTGGATGGAAAGGCTGGGCGCCGAGGTTATCCCTGTGCTGGAAGGAACCCGGATCCTAAAGGATGCCATCAACGAAGCCTTCCGTGACTGGGTGACCAATATGGATACCACACACTACGTACTGGGCACAGCCTGCGGTCCGCACCCTTTTCCGGAGATGGTCGCTTACTTTCAGTCAATCATCGGAAAGGAGGCTCGCAAGCAGATCTTGAAATATGAGGAAAGGCTGCCTGCACGCATCTACGCTTGCGTGGGAGGAGGCTCCAATGCACTAGGGATATTCAGTGGTTTTCTGGATGATCCTGTGGAACTCGTCGGTGTCGAGGCGGCTGGCCGTGGCTTGAACTCTGGTCAACACGCGGCACGGCTCTGTTCCGAAGACGCGAGTATCGGTGTGGCCCAAGGGTACAAGACATATTTTCTTCAAAACAGTGATGGCCAGATGAAGGAAACTCACAGCGTTGCAGCAGGATTGGATTATGTGGGGGTCTCGCCTATCCTGGCACAGCTCAAGGAGAGCGGTCGTGTCCGCTTTGAGGCTACAACAGACCGACAGGTCGTGGATGCCTTATCGCTCACTATCCGAAAGGAAGGCTTGATCCCTGCCCTGGAGTCAGCGCATGCCTTTGCCCAGGCATTCAAGGAGGCATCCACACTCTCTAAAGACGATATCATACTGATCAATCAGTCCGGAAGAGGCGACAAAGACATTTTTACGGTTGCCGACGCATTTGCTGACCCGAAGTGGCAGGAATTCATCAAGAACAAAGCGGAGCAATACCATGCTTGAGTCGTACCTGCGTAGCAGGCTGAGTGAAAAAGAGATTCTGCTGATGACCCATATAGTCCTCGGGTACCCTACATTTGAGGACTCCTTCAAGATCATCCAGGCGATGGTCAAAGGTGGTGTTGACCTGATGGAACTGCAGATCCCCTTTTCCGAACCTATTGCAGACGGCCCGGTAATCCTTCACGCAAATCAAAAGGCCTTGGCACTTGGGACAACCGTTAATAAGTGCTTCGATTTTGCCCAAAAGGTTACCCGAACCTTTGACATACCCTTCCTCTTCATGAGCTACTACAACATCCTCTTCAAATACGGGGTTGATCGGTTTGCCGCAGACACGGCCGATGGACATCTGCGAGGGGCTATCGTCCCGGATCTCCCCCCGGAAGAGGGGCAAGACTACCTCAAGGCAATGGAAAAACACAATCTCGCCCCGATCTTCATCTTCTCGCCCACCACGACCGCGGAGCGCATGAAATACATTGCATCCTTTGCACAGGGCTTCATCTATTGCGTTGCCAGAAAAGGCGTAACCGGTGTAGATACGGATTTCTCAGGACAATTGGAGAGATATCTTGCTCGGTGCCGCAAGGCAACCGGCCTTCCACTGGCGCTCGGTTTCGGGGTCAAAGACAAAGAGGACATCGACTTCCTGAGAGGAAAAGTCGATATTGCAGTCATTGGCACACAAACGATTCGCCTGGTGGAAAAAGAGGGAGTCGGGGTCGTGGAGGAGTTTATCAAGAACCTGACAGAATGAATCGAGTACAAAGCCAGGTCATAAGTGCTTGATTTTGCGTAGACAAGGCGACATTCCTAATTTGACAAATCCAATATTTCTTGCTACTGGATCATAATCCATTGATCAACAAAAAAATGCTTTTCAACGGCAAGGGCATTTGTTCTCTTATGAGACGATTGGTGGGTAACATATTTCATGTTAAGCGGCGCTCCTCGCCGCTTAACGGGCGCGAGCTGCTACGCCATCGAGTGTCAGTCGGCGCTACGCGCCGCCTAACCCTCAATGGAGCTGACAGAACTGTCGTCTAACACACACTCTGCGCTTCGCTCCGGTGCGATTAGACGATGAACCAGCAGCTCATCTCGCGCCCGTTATGCCGTACAGAATGAAAGGCAGAAATATAACTGAATGATCGAAAAGGATTTTGACATACCGTTTATTGCTGACCTCGCACTCCGTGAGAAACAGATTCAACAGAACTACCGTCCGGTTATTGCTGTGCATAAATGGTTTGCCCGGCGGCCGGGCACACTGTTTCGCGGCTTGCTTTTGTCTGAATTCTCTGGCAAGCCGCTTCGGGAAGTGTTCTACAAGGCGAACGATCTTTCAGGCCGCCATGTTGCTGATCCATTTATGGGTGGTGGAACACCGATTCTGGAGGCGAACAGGATCGGGTGCAAAGTCACCGGGTTTGACATAAACCC
>JAFGFW010000183.1 GCA_016930875.1 Deltaproteobacteria bacterium
AATTGTTTGATATTTGTAATGTGATATTTGTAATTTCAATAATTCAATGAACTTCCAACAAAGCAAATCCCCTCTGGGGATAACCAATGCCTGGTCCTCTGGGCCAGGATTTTTACCATTGGTAATTTATCATCGATGATAGATAACAGGTTGTCACTGCTCTGCGAGCTTCCCCACGGCATTGCAGAAAACTTCTCCCCGTTCGGCATAATCCGTAAACATGTCAAAGCTTGAACACCCGGGCGACAGGAGCACCACATCTCCTGGAGTTGCTGCCTCCCGGGCCAGGTGCACCGCCTCCTCAAGGCTTGTTGCCTCTCGAGAATTCGTGAGTCCGCCCAAAACGTTCAGGATCTTTTCTCTTGCCTCTCCAGTCACAATGAGACGCTTCACTCCCGCCTTGACACGTCCATTTAGCACGCCGTAATCCCCACCCTTGTCCCGTCCCCCCATGATGAGAATTACGGGATCATCAAAACTCTCAAGTGCCCGCACGACCGCTCCAACATTTGTCCCTTTTGAGTCATTGTAATACTGGACGCCGTTGACGGTCTGCACGTATTCGAGCCTGTGACGGAGGCCTTCAAACATGTCCAGCGCCTTCTGGATACCTGATTTAGTGGCCCCTGCGGCCAAGGCGGCCAGACTGGCGGCCGCAGCGTTTTCATAATTATGTGTTCCTTTCAGATCGAAACTTTCCAGGCTCAACGTCAGGGGCATGGTTCCCGGAAGCCTGCAGATCATCTCATTGTTGCGGAACTCAACGCCATCTTCCCGATCTGAATTGGTGTTGAAATAGAGCGTTCGAGCCCGGATCTCCGGTTCAACTCTGTGCATAAACGGGTCAGCCCTGTTCAATATGGCAAAGTCCGTGGCCTCTTGATTCTCAAACAATCTGCCTTTTGAACGGACATAGCCTTGAAAATCATTGTAACGATCAAGGTGATCCTCGGAAATGTTCAGAAGAACTCCCACCTTGGGCCTAAAACTCTCTATCGTGTCGAGCTGAAAACTGCTGATCTCGGCCACGATCATATCTGCACGTACCTCCGAATCAACATAGCCGATAAGCGGGGCCCCGATGTTGCCTCCCACAAAGACCTTGAAACCGGATGCCCTCAACATCTCCCCCGCAAGATTCGTGGTAGTGGTTTTGCCGTTGGTGCCGGTTATGGCAATAATGGGTTCACTTATATATCGAACAGCCAATTCCAGTTCGCCGACAACTTGTATGCCTGCCTCCCTGGCCGCCTCTAGAGGGCCAATGGTGTGTGGCACCCCCGGACTCACCACAATGAGATCATTGGCCAGAAAAGTCTCCGCTTTATGTGGCCCGAGACTCAGGGCAATTCCCATGGCACGGGCCTTCCGCGCGTGAGAACCAAGCTGTTTTTCTGCCATAACGTCAGCGGCAGTGACCCTGGCTCCATGATTTTTCAAGAACCGGGCAACTGCAAGCCCCGTCTTGGCCAAACCAACTACCAAGACTTTCTTGCGCTTGAGCTCCAAAGCTCTCCTTCCTCGTATTGTCCTGCTTCTCTGTTCCAAAACTTCGTTGTACCTTCCCTAATCCTAACAGAAGCATCCTCGGTTGGAGGATCGGCCCTTTTGGGCCTTGAGGTTGGAGGAAAAAGATGTTTTTTTTGCCTCTGGCCTCTAACCTATCGCCTCCAACTGCGCGGGAGGCGCTACTGCCTACCGCAGCTTCAACGTGCTCAAGGACAAGAGTCCCAAAAAAATCGCAATGATCCAAAACCTCACGATCACCTTGGGCTCAGCCCATCCCTTTAACTCAAAGTGGTGATGGAGCGGGGCCATCCTGAAAATACGACGGCCGTTGGAAACCTTGAAAAACCCTACCTGGAAAATGACCGAAAGGGTTTCCAGGACAAAAATCCCCCCTACCAAGGCCAGCAGTATTTCATGCTTGGTCATGACGGCAGCGGCCCCCAGGGCGCCGCCCAGGGGCAAAGAGCCCACATCCCCCATAAACATCTGTGCCGGGTAAGTGTTGTACCAGAGAAATCCCATACCAGCCCCCACAACTGCGCCACAGAATACGGCAAGCTCCCCGCTACCTGCCACATATTGAATCTGAAGATAATTGGCGATTTTTGCATGGCCGGATACGTATGAAAGGACCACGTAGGTGGCTGCCGCCACAGTCACAGGGCCGATGGCAAGACCATCCAGGCCGTCGGTCAAATTTACTGCATTAGAGGTTCCCACAATCACCAAGGCTGCAAAGAGGATGTAACACCATCCCAGGTCAGGATTTATCTCCTTTAGAAAGGGAACACTCACATGGGTATCAAAATCCGGACGCATGTAAAGAAGTCCTCCAACCAGCAACCCTATGGCCGCTTGCATCAAAAACTTACTCCTTGCCCGCAACCCTCTGCTTTGTTTTTTTCGCTGCATCAGGTAGTCATCCAAAAATCCGATGGCGCCATAGCTGACCGTCACAAGGAGCACCATCCAGACAAAGAAGTTTGTCAAGTTACTCCAAAGGAGTACAGCAGTAAAAACGGCAAATAGAATCAATAGACCACCCATTGTCGGGGTGCCGGTTTTAGTCGTGTGAGTTGAAGGACCGTCATCCCTCACATACTGGCATACCTGATACTCTGTCAGTTTTCTTATAACCCATGGTCCAAGCAATAAAGATATCAACAGGGCCGTGAGGCTGGCATAGATCGTACGGAACGTAATGTAGCGAAATACATTGAACGCCGAGAAAGTCGTATGAAGCGGGTATAGTAAATGATAAAGCATGGCTTATCTGTTAGTCATGAGTTACTGGTCATTAGTCATCTATCATTGTTCATTTGTTATTGGTTAATGGTCAATGTTCGATGATAAATGGCTGCTATCTTCTCCATTAGCCAAAGTGTGACTGCAACCCCTCCACCACATTTTCCATGGCCATAAGCCGCGAACCCTTCACCAGGACCCAATCCCCCGGACCTAGACGGCCCTTGACCGCATCCAGGATCTCCTCATGGCTACCGATGAAAATCTTTCCGGCATCCATCCCCGCCCCTGCGGCCCCTTCTGCCACAACCGGCGCGAAGTCACCTGTGGCATAGAGCCGGGCAATGCCCCTGCGGGCAACCAATATGCCTAGATCTTTGTGGGCCTTCTTGGCGTGTTCACCCAGTTCAAGCATATCTCCTGCGATCAATATACCTCTGCCGTTTCCCTTCAAAGCGCCTAACGTATCAATCGCCAGCGCCATGGAGCCGGGGTTGGCATTATAGGTATCATTAATCAGGTAGATTCCCGCGGGAAGCGTTATGATCTCCATGCGCCCTGGCAACGGGACTACGGACTCCAAGCCCTCCTTGACCTCCTCAATGGAAAGGCCGACTCGGTACCCCACGGCAGCTGAAGCCAAGGCATTGTAGATGGCGCCGCTTCCCCAAATGCCCAGACGTACGCGAATTGACTCATCGTACCAACAAAGGTCAAATGAACAGCCGGAAGCAGTCTGAGACACCGGCGTTGCCCATACCTCAGCCGAGCCGTGAATCCCGAAGCTAATCACACGTCCGTCAAACTGCTCGGCGAGCCGGCAAATCCTTTTGTCATCGATATTCAGCACTGCCGTTCCGTCTTCACCCAAAACCTCAAGGAGTTCGCCCTTTGCCTTCATCACCCCGTCTATATTCTTCACACCCTCCAGGTGGCCTGCTTCTATATTGGTGATCACACCTATCTGAGGCGTGCAGATTCGGGAAAGCCGCCCGATCTCCCCGGGGTGATTCATGGCCAGTTCAAGAACAGCCCATTCATGCTCTTCCGTCAAGCGCAACAGGGTAAGCGGCAACCCAATCAGATTGTTGAAATTCCCGGACGTTTTCAACACCGAAAATGCCCGGCTCAACACGGCCGCTGTCATTTCCTTTGTAGTTGTCTTGCCGTTCGTGCCGGTTATGGCCACAACCGAGGCTTCACTTTGCCTGCGATGAAACGCGGCCATGTCGCCCAAAGCCTTAAGCGTGTCCGGCACAACAATCCAGCAGCGGTCCTTTCCCGGGCCAGGCGCATCTGACCTCGTAAACGCTTCGCTAACAAGGACGCCCAGGGCGCCTTTCTCAAGGGCCATATGCACAAACTGGTGCCCGTCATATTTCTGTCCGGTAATGGCCACAAAAAGCTCGCCACCTCGAATGGCGCGGGAATCCGTGGAAATCGCCCTAAAGCGAATTCTCTCCTCGCCAAAGCCTAAGCGACCACCCGTGGCCTCCAATACGTCAGAAATGCTCCAGGATGTTAGGTCATTAGTCATTGGTCATCAGTAACCGGCATCTTGCATCGGGCATCTATAACAAAGATTACTTACTGTGGTTCCTCATCGACAAGCTCTCAAGTACCTTTTTTGCTTCCACCCGGTCATCAAAAGGCACAGTCTTCTCACCTATAATCTGGTACGTCTCGTGCCCTTTGCCTGCGATAAGAACCGTATCTCCACGTCTGGCTGCATTGAGTCCCAAGGCAATGGCGCGTCTTCTGTCCGGCTCTACCGTGTAGCCTGGTCTGTCAAACCCATTTGCCAAGTCCTTGGGCTCGTACCTGCAGCCCTGCACTGAAGCCGTGCCAGCCGTGATTTCGGACAGGATTTCTTCAGGCGCCTCTGTACGTGGATTATCGGAGGTTAGCACCGAAAGATCGCACAACCGTCCTGCCGCCGCCCCCATCATAGGGCGCTTTTCTCGATCCCGATCACCCCCGCAACCGAATATGGTGATCAGCCGGCCGGAGGCAAGTCCTTTCAAAGCGGTCAGAACGTTTTCCAGGGCATCCGGCGTGTGGGCATAATCTATGAACACGCAAAGCCCTGCCTCGTTAACAACGGGCTCAAGCCTCCCCGGGACACCCTGAAGGTTCTCTATCCCTGCTTTTATTATGGGCGCCGGCAACCTTATGGTTGTAGCCACTCCTGTGGCAGCCAAGATGTTGTGTATGTTATAATATCCCACCATGTGAGATCTGAAATCAAAATGGCCCTCAGGCGTTTGCACCCTCCCTGACACACCCCTTAAGGTCATCTGAACATTCTCGCCTCGAACGTGGCACCCCTCGGAAATACCCACCCGTAAAGATCTGACAGCGACCTCTGAGGCGAGTTCCTTGCCCTTGCTATCATCCCAGTTGATGACTGCAACTGCGTACGCCTGTTTTGATCCAAGCTCCAGACACTCGAGACAGAGCTTTTTTTTGCACTGCCAGTAGGTCTCCATGTCTCCGTGATAGTCGAGATGGTCTTGCGACAGGTTCGTAAAGACGCCAACATCGAACTCGCAACTGGCTACTCGATCCTGATCCAGGGCATGGGACGAAACCTCAATAACTACATGGGTAACCCCACTGTCGGCCATCTGGCGGAGTATCCGCATCAGGTCCAGTGACTCAGGGGTTGTCACCGGATTGGGAAAGCTCTGTCCTGCAAATCGATAATTGATCGTGCCGATAACTCCCACGTTGAATCCGGCTGCGCTGAGCATGGATTCGATGAAGTACGCTGTTGTGGTCTTTCCGTTGGTGCCGGTTATGCCGATTACAAAAAGCTCTCTGGAAGGATCTCCGTAAAATGCCGCGGAAAGAGCCGCCAGCGCACGACGGGAACTTTCAACCTTTACTACGCTGACAGATGCCGGGACAAACGGCGCTTTTTCCGCAACAATAGCCGCGGCCCCCCGTTTGACCGCGTCATCAACAAAGCCGTGTCCGTTAGCCCGAAGCCCCCGGATGGCCACAAATAGCCCGCCGGGTTTCACACTGCGAGAGTCGTAATGGATCGAGTTGATGATTTGATCTTCCAAACCGACAACATCTTTCACGACCAGAGAGTTAAGCAGCGAATTCAATTTCACCCCGTCCACGTTGCCTCCACAGAGGCTCTGACGGATCCACCTGTTTCTTCCTGAGGTGTCGCCAGTTCAGGAGGTATTTTCAGATACTGAAGGCTTTCCTGGGCAATCTGTCTAAAAACCGGCGCAGCAACCACACCACCGTAGTGGTGCTTTTTCGGCTCGTCAATAACGACGAGGATTACAACGGCAGGATCTCGAGCCGGCACAAATCCCGCAAAGACGGCTGTGTGTTTGTTTCTCGCATACCCTCTTGCCTCGGGATCTACCTTCTGGGCTGTGCCCGTCTTTCCTGCGACCCGGTAACCCCTTACGGCCGCCTTCAGCCCAGTGCCCCCTTTTGCCACAACCCTTTCAAGCATTCTGGCCAGGATTCGGGCTGTCTCAATTGAAATAACCCTTCGTAGCCTTGTGGGCCGAAAGCTCTTTACGAGACGGCCTTGCCGGTCGGTCATAGCCTGAACCAGATATGGTTTCATCAGGACGCCGTCATTGGCGGTAGCGCAAACTGCAACTGCAAGCTGCAAGGCTGACATAGAAATGCCCTGCCCAAAACAGATGGCCATAGCATCCATGTCCGACCAGTGTTCATGGGGCAGGACAGAGCCTGGACTCTCGCCCGGACAGTCAACACCGGTCCTGGTTCCAAAACCAAATGCCCTGATCTTGTCGCAGAAATATGCCGATCCGATCTTCTCCCCGATTTTGGTGGCCCCAATATTACTTGAATACTTCAAGATATCTCTGAGTGAGAGGGCGCCATAGGCGTGGACGTCATGGACAACGTTGTTGCCGATCTTGTAGCGCCCCTCCTCACACTCAAATCTGGAATCAGGTGTGCAGAGGCCCGACTCCAGCGCAGCAGCGGCCAGGAATATCTTGAAGGTGGAGCCGGGTTCAAAAGAATCGGTAATTGCCCGATTCCTCCTTACCCAGGGCTCGTATTGTCCAAAGGTGTTTGGATTAAATCGAGGCACATGGGCTATCGCCAAAACAGCCCCCGTTTCGGGGACCATGACCACCGCCACGCCTGACTCGGCAGAAAAGGTCTCCACCGTTTCAGACAGGGCCTGCTCGGCAATGTGCTGAATATTTTTGTCAATGGTCAGAATCACATTGCATCCATCCTTGATTTCAGGCAAGGCCACCGCCTCCACATCAAAAGAACGACCCAGGGCGTCTTTGAAGACAGTCCACCTACTTTCCTGACCGCTCAAGAAGGGGTCATAATAGTATTCAAGTCCCTCCAATCCCTTCCCGTCAGTGCCGCAAAAACCGATGACCTGAGCAGCCAGGGTTTTCATGGGATAGAACCGGCGGCTTTCTGTCACAAAGTCGACCCCGTCCAGTTTCAACTTTCTGACCGCCGATACCTGATTTGGCTTTGCGTGACGCTTTATCCACACAAATCCCTTGTCCGAAGAAAGTTTCTTCAAGATTGGCCCCTGTTTCAGGTTCAGGGCTCGCGCCAGCAACGAAGTCGTCTGCTTCGGGGACGAGATCCGTTTCGGATAGGCGCAGATAGAGGATACGTCAATACTTACCGCCAACTCCGCATAATTCTGATCATAGATCGTGCCCCGTCTGGGCATGTTGTGAAAGGCCTTTTTGTACTCACCTGCAGCCCTCTCAGAAAGCTCGCTCTGTTCAAGGACCTGCAATTGAACGGCCCTGCCTATGATGACCCCGAAACAAAGCGTCAATATAGTGGCAACGACTACGATTCGAAAACGAATCCATTTGGTGGCGTCAGGTTTCTTCTTCCTGTAATCTTTCATGGGAGCACGACAACATGACTGGAGTCAGGCATGACCAAACCTCGTTTTTGGGCAAGACGTCTTATCCGCTCCGGAGATCTCAACCGTGCCTCTTCGACCTGAAGCTCATGATGAAGCGCTATGAGCTGCCGGCGCTCTTGCTTCACCTGGTCAATGTCGTATCCGGTCTGCACATATTGCACGCGACACCAGCTGAAGACTAATAGCTCTGCCACAAAAAACACTATCAGCAAAAGCCATGGGGTCAGTGTTGAACGCGGCTTCCTGACGGCCTTTCGTCTTGTCATTGTCCCTCACCTTACAGTTTTTCCGCGGCCCGCAGCTTGGCGCTTCGAGCCATAGGATTGGCTTTAATCTCGGCCGGGTCCGGTCTGGCAGGCCTTTTTGTAAGGATACGAACCTGAGGCTTTTTCCCGCATACACACACCGGAAAGTCAGGAGGACAGTCACAACCACGGGCTAAGGCCTTGAAATGCTGTTTCACAATCCGGTCTTCCAAGGAATGGAACGAGAGGATGCACAGGCGGCCCTTTGGATTCAGGAGATCGGCCGCATGGCCCAAGAATACCTTCAGACACTCCAGTTCCTGATTCACTTCAATCCTTAATGCCTGAAATGTGCGGGTTGCAGGGTTGATGCGTCTCGGTCGATGTCTCGCCGGAATAGCCTCCTTCACGATTTCAGCAAGCTGTGAAGTGGACCGAATCCTTGCGCGCCGGCGGGCCCGGACAATACCTTTGGCAATGCGCATGGCCCAAGGGTCTTCTCCGTAACGGGCTATGAGATCGGCGAGTTCCTTTTCTGAAAACCGGTTTACAATTGCTTCAGCCGTGTTTTCTTCCTCCGGATTCATGCGCATGTCCAAAGGCTCATCACGCATAAAGCTGAAACCCCTGCCGCTTTCCTCCAGTTGATAAAGCGAAAGGCCTAAATCGAGTAAGATCCCGTCCACGCCCCTTGTGTTTGACTGGGAAAGCACTTCTGGAATATAAATAAAGTTTTCGTTAACAAATTGAACGTTTGATTTGAAATCACGGAGGTATCTGCGGGCGCTGGCAATGGCATCAGGATCTCTGTCCATCCCGATGAGAAAACCATTCGGACCAATGACTCGCAGAATCGCTTGGGCATGGCCACCTCCCCCTAAAGTGCCATCCACGTATGTCTTGCCAGGTGAGCAGCCAAGGTAGCCAATGACCTCCTTGACCATGACCGGGATATGGCGATATCGCATGGCTCTGTCGCTCACCCTAGAGCCCCAGTGCAGCAACCTCGTTTCTCATATCCTCTTTCTTCAAATCACTCTGGAACTTTGCATCTTCCTTCAACCATTTCTCTTGCGACCATATCTCAAAGTGATCCAATACACCTATCAGGACAACCTCTCTGTCCAGGCCCGCATACTGACGCACGACCGGTGGAATCACAATGCGACCCTGCTTGTCAGGAAGACAGTCAAAGGCGCCGCCTATGAAGATTCTCCGGAACCGCCGCATGTTCTCGCCTTTAACGGCCAGGTTGAGGATACGCTCTTCAATCTTTCGCCATTCTTCAAATGTATAACAAAACACGGCGCCATCCATCTTTGAGACCATAAGCCCGTTAACACTGCTCTGCTTCAACACATCTCGAAAACGGGTCGGAATAATCAATCGGCCCTTTGTGTCCAGATTATGAAAGGAGTTGCCCCGGAACATGTTCTGGCCCGCCTTCATTTGTATCCACTTTGGTCCACTTTGCACCACCCCTATATAAACCGAGATTTTGAATGTCAAGCAAAAAACGTGAAGAAAACTCACGATTTTTCAAATAATTCATGGCTACTAAGACAATCCCCGTCATATGGTATGGCGACAATACGAGCTACACTCTATGTAGGGATTGCCCTTAGTTTCCATCCAGAAATGGCCCTTTTCCGCAATCTCGGCGTCAATCTGCGGGATCGCTTGTGCGGCGTATCAATGTACGCCTCCGCGCAATCCCTTGATTTCCTTGACCTTGCGAAAAATTGCTCATTTCTGAATTGGAAACTGACGCTAGTGCCCAGTGTCTTAAGATTCGTTTATGGATGGACACTCTTTATGGGTCAGGTTCAGGGCGGTAACTGGAGTTGTCTCGAAGGAAATCCTTGTGACCGGTCACAGGAATCCCTCGGCCGCTTAGGGTTCGTCACGAAATAAGTGTCTCAAGATTGCGAAGGATTTTGGGTTGTATTCAA
>JAFGFW010000184.1 GCA_016930875.1 Deltaproteobacteria bacterium
AATTGTTTGATATTTGTAATGTGATATTTGTAATTTCAATAATTCAATGAACTTCCAACAAAGCAAATCCCCTCTGGGGATAACCAAAGCCTGGTCCTCTGGGCCAGGATTTTTACGAAATCCTGCTTGACCATACGGTCGGTTCTGTGCCAGCTTTGTCGCCGCCGGCGTTCTACCCGAGTCTGTTGGCATTGTGAGCAAACAAAAATGTTGCTTTATCCGAAAAAAGCATGCAAAAGTGTCTCTTTTGCGGGACCTAGGAGTAGGCCCTCCCAGTTAACGTCCTGAAATAGCTAGATGTGCTTCACCGGCACGGCTTTTGCTGGAAGTATCTTTCGCTGAAAAGAGCCTATCAAAAGGAAACAAACCAGAAAGAGTGACCATGGCAAAGTCTTCGCTCAGGATTATCTGCTTTTGCTGCCAGAATGTTCTCACGGGGGAACAAGATCTGGCCGGCAGGGGGCGAATTTCATTTGAGCCAACCATCAAGATCGTTGCGCTCCCCTGTAGCAGCAAAGTAGAGACCCTTGCCATTATCAAGGCCTTTGAATCGGGAGTAGACGGCGTAATAGTCCTCGGATGTCCGGACGGTAAATGCCATCTGTTGGGAGGAAACGAGAGGGCACGGAGAATCGTCAACTACACGAAGGCGCTGTTGGAGGAGATAGGTATTGAAACCGATCGCCTGGAGATGTATCAGCTCGGAACACCCGAATGGCAAGGATTTGATCAGGTTTTCGAGACCATGATCAAGAGAATAGATGCCGAAAAAATACCACATTGAAACAGAGACGGCAGCGCCGCGATTCGTTCCCATCGGGAAAAGCACGATCCTTGATTGGGAAGCGGGATGCCTGCGTTGCTTCAAGTGCGTCAAACGTCAGTGCATATATGATGCATATAACAAGCGGACGTTTGACGTCAGACAGCTCTCTGACACAATCGACAATATCTGCAAGAACTGCCTCACGTGTGTTCAGTCGTGTCCGGGGCAGGTAATCACCAAGATCATTAACCCGGAATACATGGCCATGGGCGATTCCTACTGGACTCCGGATATCATATCCAGACAGTGGGACCAGGCTTCGACCGGGAGCATACCTGTATCTGGCGCCGGCTATTCAGGCCCTTTTTCCGGCCCTGGGTTTGATGACATGTGGACGGATATGTCTGAAATCGTCCGCCCCACCCGGGATGGAATTCACGGCAGGGAATACATAAGTACATCGGTGAGCCTCGGAAAAAAGCTCACATCCCTGACATTCGACGATCATGGAAATCCTATCCTTGATACGCCCAAAAACATCGAGATCCCCATTCCAATAATATTCGGGCAACTTCCCTTCGGCAGCCTGAGCAAGGACGTCTATATTGCTATGGCAGAGGCCGCCATGGAGTTGAATACTCTTATCGAGATTCCTGTGGAGGCATGGGATGACCATCTCCAAGCGTTCAAAACCCATGTGATACCCGTAATGTCTCCGGGACAAGTGGAGACTCACGGACATCTGATTGAGACGGCACAGGTCATCGAGATCCTGGACTCGGGTAAAAGTGAAACTGATGTGGTCCTCAAAAAGCTAAGGGGAAAACATTCTGATGCAATGCTGATGCTAAAGACCCCTCTGAACGAAACATGCGGAAAACGCGTTGAAGCGCTGACAGATGCCGGAGCCGACGTTATCCATATTTTTGCTGACAGGAATGGAAAGGTGAACGGCGCAAACAAGCCCGGCTTTATGAAGGACATCGTAAGACGGGTGCATAACCATCTGGTCGATAAGGGTATCAGAGACAGCATAACGATTGTGGCCAGCGGGGGCATTGCCATGGCCGAGCACGTAGCCAAGGCAATCATATGCGGGGCCGATGCTGTCGTAGTCGACATCCCCCTTCTTCTGGCCCTTGAGTGCCGTATCTGTTTGCGGTGCGAACAAGGCCTCCCCTGCCCGGTTGAGATAGAGAATGTCCACCCCAAATGGGGTAAGACCCGTATCATGAATCTTATGGCAGCGTGGAGGAATCAATTATTAGAAGTACTGGGCGCCATGGGGCTTCGCGAGGTGAGGCGCTTGAGAGGAGAAGTTGGACGAGCCATGTTTTTTGAAGATCTTGAGGCACAAACGTTTGGCAAAATCTTTGGATTGAAAAATTGAGGAATCAAGGAATTGCAAACATTTACAGGGTGTTGGAGTAGTGGGGTGATGGATTATGCAAAGCAGTGAAAATCCAGAACCCGAGAGCAGTATCGAGCCTCACAGTGCTCCAGTACTCCAGGACTCCAACGCTACAGTTTTCCCAGAGGTCAGGAGAACGCCGAGCCGATTCAGAAATGCCATCGGAAAGTACAGGCTCCGCAGAAGCAGCGCGTGCGTGGCCTGCGGCAAATGCGCTGAGGTCTGCCCCTACGGCGTACACAAAAAGCGCAACAACAAGATGGCCAAACCCAAGGACTACCTGTGCATCGGATTTAGCTGCAACAAATGCGTGACCGAGTGCCCGGAAAACGCACTTTCCATGGAAGAGAATCCTCTGGCCGGAGTGATTGGAGACCGGAGGTGGACGCCGGACCTTCTGATCAGTAGCTGGTACATGGCAGAGACGGGTGAGGCGCCGCCGGGAGACATAGAATATAAGATCGGAGATTCAGGTGGCGGATTTGACAAGCTCCGCTTTCACTATACGAAGGAACCCACAAAAGAGCTAGATGAAACCGGGTTTTCAACAAAGATCCCGCTCAACAGGCTGAACGACGGACGCGCTGATGTTCAAATCGACATTCCTGTTTACGGCGGAGGGATGTCTTACGGATCGATCAGCCTGAAGGTAATGGTTGCAAGAGCAAGGGCCTGGAAGGCCTGGAACTCGTTTACGTGCACAGGAGAGGGGGGCTATCCCGAAGAACTCTACCCCTATGACGACCACGTCATAACCCAGGTGGCGACAGGGCTCTTCGGCGTACGGGAGGATACGATACAGCGGGTCAAGATCGTTGAATTCAAATATGCCCAGGGAGCCAAGCCGGGTCTTGGCGGACACCTTCTGGGAGACAAGGTGACCGCTAAAGTGGCAAAGATGAGGGAAGCGGTCCCGGGAAGCTCTCTCTTTTCTCCCTTTCCGTTTCACAGCGTCTATTCAGTGGAAGACCACAAGAAGCATATCGACTGGATCAAGGAGATGAACCCGGAGGCTCTGGTATCGGTAAAGGTCTCAACACCGACTGACGTGGACATGGTGGCCGTGGGGAGCTACTATGCCGGCGCTCATATCATACACCTTGACGGAAGTTACGGAGGCACGGGCGCGGCCCCTGAAATCGCAAAGAAAAACATCGCCATGCCCATAGAATATGCCATCGTTAAGGTTCACAACTTCTTAAAAGAAGAAGGCATACGCGATAAGATAACGGTCATTGCAAGCGGCGGCATCCGCACTGCCCATGATGTTGCAAAGGCGATCGCCCTTGGGGCGGATGGCATAGTCACAGGGACATCAGAGATGGTAGCGCTTGAATGTATCCGCTGCAAGAATTGTGAAAGTGGTCGCGGATGCGCCCGTGGGATTGCCACAACAGATCCTGATCTGACCGAGCTCATTGACGTGGATTGGGCGACTCAGAGGCTTGTCAATCTCTTTGCCGCCTGGCGCAAGCAGCTTGTCGGTATATTGCAAAGGCTCGGGATGCGCGACATCAGGGAATTGGTGGGCAGGACAGATTGTTTGAGGCATCTGGATTATGGTTGAGTTGTTGAGTAGCTTCAGGGATTCGACTACTTGACTGCTCAACTGATCGACCGATAGACGACTAGACTATATTCATAGACAGATGAAAACGTCCTTTGCAGACAAAATCACTTGCTCTCGCAAGAAGCTCTACCCCGTGCCTCTGCCCCCACGATACAAGGGAGCAGAAGAGGGGGGCTGCGGCGTTACAGGCTTTGCCTGTTCGGTCCCCGTGGGAGGCAAACACATCTTTGAGCCCTCTCGTCTGATGCACAACCGCGGAAATGGAAAAGGTGGCGGCATAGCGGCTGCCGGGTTGAGTGCCCAAGACATGGGAGTTGCTGATGATGTGCTCGATAATTGTTACCTTATCCAGATCGCCCTTTTGGACCCCGGTGTACAGCGGAAAGTTGAAGGACAATTTATCGCCCCTTTCATGGAGATTGCCGCCGGCCAAAGGAT
The DNA here is from genome assembly GCA_016930875.1 of Deltaproteobacteria bacterium. Taxonomy (NCBI): domain Bacteria; kingdom Pseudomonadati; phylum Myxococcota; class Myxococcia; species Deltaproteobacteria bacterium. The sequence continues at coordinate 4,186 of JAFGFW010000184.1, forward strand.
TCCCACGGTCGATGATTACCGTGACGTCAAAGGTCTCGAGGTCAAACCCCCGGATGTGTGGCGATACTTTGTGAGAGTCAAACAGGATGTTCTGACAACCTTTGCCGAAAAAAACGAGCTGGATGAGATGGAGCCAAGAAAGGTGGAGGATGAATTCATCTGGCAAAACACTATCCAGCTCAACCGTGCCTTCTACGAGACCCTGGGGGACAAGCAGGCCTTTGTTCTTTCTCAAGGCCGCAACATGATGATTTTAAAGATCGTGGGATATGCGGAACAGGTGGCAGAATACTACCAACTGGAGGACATAAGGGCACACGTGTGGATTGCTCATCAACGCTACCCCACCAAGGGACGGGTATGGCACCCTGCAGGCGCCCATCCCTTCATGGGCCTGGATGAAGCCCTTGTGCATAACGGTGACTTTGCCAACTACTCTTCCGTGGCAGAATATCTGAAACAGAAAAACATCTATCCCCATTTTCATACAGACACTGAAGTCAGCATATTAGTCTTTGACCTCCTGAATCGCGTCTATGGCTATCCATTAGAGTACATCATCGAAGCCCTTGCTCCGACAACCGAGATGGATTTTGATCAGCTTCCACCTGAAAAACAGGAGGTCTACCACCTGCTTCAGTCCATGCACATCCACGGTTCCCCTGATGGTCCCTGGTTTTTTATCATCGCCCGAAATCATTTCTACCGCAAGATGTTCCAGTTGATCGGCATAACCGACACCGCCATGCTCCGTCCGCAGGTCTTTGCATATCATGACGGCGAGGTTCAGGTGGGTCTCATATGTTCGGAAAAGCAGGCCATAGACGCAACGCTTGCGAGCCTTGCCCAAGAAGACAATCGTATCGGCACGGTTGCCGATAAATACTGGAATGCACGAGGGGGGAGCCACACGGACGGAGGGGCGTTTGCCTTCAGCATAACGGATGATCCTGAGAATCCGGGACAAAAGCGCATGGTGTGCACGGACAAGTTTGGAAATGAGGTAGCAATACCAAAAAACCGGCTTGCCTGTGACGTGAGTCTGGCGATAAGCACACCGGACGACTCGGATACGCTGGCAGACAAGATCGCCGAACACCTCGGTCAAGGAGATGCAACCGGGCTCTATAACTTTGTGAGAAAACAGATTCCCACAACAGATTTTGATACACTCCGATGGTGCTGCAAGCGGATAGGCGAAGAGGCCGAAAAGGACGACATAGGAAGACAAGCAGCCATTGACGCTCTTACACTCCTTAACGACATGCAATATGCCACCGGAAAACTGAAGAGAAGTTCTCTGCTGCGTATCATAAGAAGCACGCTAAAAGAGATATTCGGAGCTGTCGCCCCGATAGGTTCTGATGACAAAAGCACCTTTCGTTTGATCACCTGGCATACCAGGGACAAGCTGATTGCGCCTGCAGGCAAGCAGGCCACCCTCGTCTTAAACGCCAGCGGCTTCCCTCCGGAGGGGGATGAGTGCGATGCCCGGCTGGTCTGGGCTGCCTATGCCATGGGGTGGAAGCGATTTGTTTGCTACGGATATCGGGGACAACGATTCCTCGGGTGCGGGTTGGGTCCCGGAACCGAAGGTGTGCAGATAGATGTCTACGGGAGTTCAGGTGACTACCTTGCATCAGGGATCGACGGTCTGACAATCAGCGTACACGGAAACGCCCAGGATCAGCTCGGCCAGATACTGAAATCCGGCAAGTTGGTCATATACGGCGATGTGGGGCAGACATTCATGTACGGCGGAAAAGGAGGGGACGTCTATGTCATGGGAAACGCTGCCGGCCGCCCCCTGATCAATGCCGTGGGCCGACCAAGGGTGGTTATAAACGGAACCGCACTGGACTATCTGGCGGAATCCTTTATGGCAGGCGACGCCCTGAAGGGTGGCGGATTTGTCATAGTCAACGGCATAGAATTCGATCACCAAGGCGCCGTCCGGCCGCAACCGACGCCTTATCCGGGTTCCAACCTCTTCTCGCTCGCTGCCGGAGGGGCCATATATGTCCGTGATCCACATGGAATGCTGGTAGAGGAACAATTGAACGGGGGCGCTTTTGGCGAATTAACCCGAGAGGACTGGCGACTAATACTGCCCTATCTTAAGGAGAACGAGCGCCTTTTCGAGATATCCGTTGAGGATGCCCTCCTTACGGTGGACGGCAAGAAGAAGCGTCCGGAAGAGGTTTACCGCAAGATTGCTCCTCTCAAGATGAAAGAACTCGCCAAGGCGACAGTAGTGGAGTGACGAGAAGGAATACCGTGCAAGTACAAAACGACATAACAAAAATCGAATCGGGTTTTGCAAGACAGGTGGTCCTGGATAGCGGCGTGGACCTCTTTGCCTGCTACCAGTGCGAAAAATGTACCAACGGATGCCCGGTCACATTTGCCATGGATTATGAGCCCCATCGGGTCATCAGGATGGTTCAACTCGGCCTCAGACAAGAGATTGCCCGGGCAAATACTATATGGGTCTGTGCTTCTTGTGAGACCTGCGTTACCCGATGTCCGCACGGGATTGATATACCAAAGCTCATGGACTACCTTAAGCAGTCGGTATTGAGTCAAGGAGACAAACCGGCTGAAGGGGCTGTCGCGGCCTTTCACCAGGTCTTTTTGGAAAACATCAGAAGGTTCGGTCGTGTCAGTGAAGCCTTTTTAATGGGCGCTTATCAATTAGAGAGCGCAAAGGCTGAAAAGAAGATTGATGTAAAGGAGATGATAAGTAATCTCAAACTCGGCATTGAGATGCTCAAGAGGGGTCGTCTCGGGTTCATGCCGAAAAAAACCGGGGCAAAGGAAGCAGTAAAAAAACTCTTTGCAAACGAGAAAATTTGAACTTTGAACTATATCGGAATTTTCGATTTGTTTACGGCTGACGCCTTGAGGACAGCACGGACTTCGATGTTTGGATGTGCGGCTCGCGCCTTGAGAACAGCACGGATCTATTCAGAGCGGCTGAATATCATATGAATAGGCCGTTATTGATGAGCAAATTCGATTTTATGAGGTATTGACGGTTAACAGTATGGACGTAACGTATTATCCGGGTTGTTCTTTAGAGTCTTCAGCAAGGGACTATGACGAGTCAACAAGGGCTGTGTGCGCCTCCCTGGACATACATCTGCACGAACTGCCCGACTGGACTTGCTGTGGAGCCACCTCAGCACACAGCCTGGATGAGGAACTGGCGGTCATGCTTCCCGCGCTGAATCTGTCAGGAGCCGAACGGTTGGGGAATCACATGGTGGTCCCCTGCCCGCTTTGTTTCAACCGTTTGAAACGGGCACAAAAAGAGGTCAAATCCAGTCTCCGCATATATGACCTGGCCTCGTTCATAGGGCAAGCTGAGTGGCTGGAGAAGATACGGTCACGTCTCAAGTTTCCTCTCGATGCCATAAGAGCTGTCTGCTACTACGGCTGCATGGCAAACCGTCCTCCCAAGGTGACAGGGAGCGTTGATTATGAAAACCCCTGTGACATGGATAACATTTGTGAGGCCCTTGGGGTTGATGTCAGGCCGTGGTCGTATAAGACGGACTGCTGCGGCGCAAGCTTTTCCGTGTCTCGCAAGGATATCATGTATAACTTAGTAAAGAAGCTTTATGACAAAGCTCTGGAAGCAGAGGCGGAGTGTATCGTTGTCTCCTGCCAGATGTGCCAGGCAAATCTCGATTTATACCAGAAAGATATCTCGATGCATTTTATGGAGAATTACAATATCCCGGTCTTTTATTTTACCGAACTGATCGGACTGGCCCTCGGACTCAAAGGAGCTACCACATGGCTCAAACGCCACATGGTGGATCCGATACCGTTTTTGGAGAAGAAAGAGCTGTTGAGGCAGTGACAAATACGAAGACAAAAGAGCCAACGGGCGCAGTAATGGTGGTCGGCGGCGGGATCGGCGGCATGCAGGCATCCATTGATCTGGCTGAAGCAGGATACCTGGTTTATCTCGTGGAGCGAAAGAGCTCTATTGGCGGCAGGATGAGCCAGCTCGACAAAACCTTCCCTACTAATGACTGCGCCATGTGTATGCTCTCTCCAAAGCTCATCGGTTGCGCGAGCCATCCCAATATAAATATCATAACCTTGGCAGAACTTATCGGGCTGGAAGGATCAACGGGGAATCTGACTGCTCACGTTAAAAAGTACGCCCGTTACGTGGACGAGGATAAGTGCGTTGGATGCGGCATATGCGCACAAAAATGTCCGGTAAACGTTGATGATGAATACAACGAAGGATTACAAAGTCGCAAGGCGATCTATCTGCAATACCCTCAAGCGGTCCCGCTCGTATACGCAATTGACCGGGAGCACTGCATTTACTTCAAGAAGGGGAGGTGCCGGGCCTGCGAGAAGTTCTGCAAGACCAGCGCGATCGATTTCAACCAAACCGATGAAGAGATCTCAGTGAAGGTGGGATCGCTCATACTTGCGCCCGGCCTTGATCTCTTCAAAGCAGAAAGAGCGCAGGAGTATGGCTATGGAAGATATCAAAACGTTGTCACCGCCATGGAATTCGAGAGGTTCATGTCGGCAACCGGCCCGTCGGATGGGCACATACTACGCCCTTCAGACAGAACAGTGCCGGAAAAGGTTGCATGGATACAGTGTGTCGGTTCCAGGGAATCTATCAGAAGCGGCCGAGAATTTTGCTCCTCGATATGCTGTGTGGCTGCCACAAAGGAGGCTGTCATGGCAACGGATCATCATTCGGGACTCAAGGCCACTATCTTCTATATAGACTTGAGGGCCCAGGGCAAGGGATTCGACGCTTATTGCGAGCGTGCAAGGAAACAAAGCAACGTTCGTTATGTAAGATCAATGATATCACGCGTGGCGGAAAATCCAATAACCAAAGATCTTGTCCTTTCATACCAGAATCCCGAGACAGGTGAAAAACGAGAAGAGACGTTTTCCATGGTAGTGCTTTCCGTCGGCCTTGCTCCATCTTCTGAAGCCGGCCCTCTTGCAGAACGACTCGGGATCGATCTTAACCCCTTTGGGTTTGTCAAGACTCAAACGGGAGATCCCCTGAGCACGTCACGAGAAGGCGTTTATGTGTGCGGGGGGTTTGAGGGCCCCAAGGACATACCCGAGACCGTGACCCAGGCAAGCGCTGCTGCTGCGCGGGCAACGCTTCCCATTGCTTCTGTTCGGGGATATGAAATCACCTTTCCTTCTCTTCCTCCGGAGCGTTCTCTCTTTGGGCGCGAAACGCGAATCGGCGTGTTTGTCTGTTGCTGTGGAACAAACATTGCCGGAGTCGTTGACGTGGAGGCCGCAGCTAAATATGCCCGGCAACTACCGGGCGTGGTTCTGTCAGACGTTTTCCTCTTTGCCTGCTCCACCGATTCCAAGGTGCGGCTCAAAGAACTTATTGAAGAACATGATCTCAACCGCGTGGTGATCGCATCGTGTTCCCCTAAAACCCATGAACCACTTTTCAGGGCTACCATGCGGGAAGCCGGTCTTAACGCCTATCTCCTGGAAATGGCAAATATCAGGAACCAGTGTTCGTGGGTACATGCAGCCGCACCGGCATTGGCCACACAGAAAGCCAAAGACCTGATTCGAATGTCCGTTAAGCGCGTTGCCCTTCAGAAACCGATTACGAGCAAACGCGTTCCCGTGATACCTGCAGGTCTTGTGGTAGGCGGAGGCCTTGCGGGTCTTACAGCGGCACTTACACTGGCTGATCAAGGGTTCGAAACCCATGTTGTGGAGCAATCTGATCACCTCGGAGGTCGTCACATTGACAGCCCGCTGACCCTTGAGGGATTTGATGCGGCAAAACATCTCAGGGAACTCATACAAAGGGTAGAAGAGCATTCGCGTGTCACCGTGCATACCAGGGCCGTGGTAGAGGCATTCACCGGACATGTGGGAAGCTTCCTTACCAGTATCCAGAAAGGTGACGGAACACGAGTATCTGTCCGGCACGGCACGGCGATTATTGCTACGGGAGCAGAGGAATACCGGCCCGGCGGCTATCTGTACGGAAGGAATTCTCATGTCATTACACAGAGTGAGCTAAATAGTGACATTGAAAAGCAGCCGGAGCTTGTAAGGTCTTTCCGCTCGCTGGTCATGATACAATGTGTCGGCTCAAGGACCGAGGAACATCCATATTGTAGCCGCGTATGTTGTAGCCAGGCTATCGCGAATTCCATAAGGCTTAAAAACTCAAACCCGGATATGGATGTGATCGTCCTGTATAGAGATATTCGATCATTCGGGTTCAAAGAACTCTTCTACAAGGAGGCCCGCAAGCGGGGGGTTATCTTCGTCAGGTACGAACAGGAAAGGCCCCCCGAGGTCTTTGAAAATGAGGGCGCCCTGAAGATCAGTTTTCTTGAACCTTCGCTGAGACGCAAGGTGATTCTCATGCCTGACCGTATCGTGCTGAGTGCGGCGCTCAGGCCTCATAGCATGGCATCTCAGATCGCAGGCATCTTCAAGGTTGCGCGTGATGATCAGGGATTCTTGCTCGAGGCGCATGTCAAGTTGCGACCGCTCGATTTTGCCACGGACGGTATGTTCCTGTGCGGGGACGGACATAGCCCCAAGTTTCCAGAGGAAACAATAGCCCAGGCCGCAGGCGCAGCAGGCAGGGCCATGTCGATCCTTTCAAAAGACGCTATGTATGTGGGGCCGTCCTCGGACGTAGATCCGGATCTGTGCGCGGCCTGCATGACTTGTGTGCGCACGTGCCCCTATCATGTCCCCTTTATCAACGAGGACGGCGTCTCTCAAATCGATCCTGCCCGTTGCAAGGGGTGCGGAATGTGTGCGGCCGAATGCCCGGCACAGGCTATTACGGTCCACCACTATACAAGCGAACAGATTGAGGCAAAAATACAAGGGTTGTTTGAGAAAAAAATGACCAAGGTTCAAAGTGCTTTGAGTTAGTGGAACACGGGGACCTCAGAAACGTCAGACTATGACTGAAAAATTTGAACCACAGATTATTGCATTTTGTTGCAACTATTGCTCATATGCCGCGGCAGACCTGGCAGGGTCGATAAGAATGTCCTATCCTTCGAACATAAAGGTCATTCTGGTCCCGTGCTCCGGACGCGTGGACCCCGTTTATCTGCTTCGCGCACTCGAGGAGGGGGCAGACGGTGTTTATGTGACCGGTTGTATGGAAGGTGATTGCCATTTTCTTACCGGGAACTTCAAGGCAAAGAAGCGGGTTTCATATATCAGAAAGATGCTCGATGAAATAGGCATTGAACAGGATCGCGTGCAGATGTTCAACATGTCCGCCTCTGATGCCCCCGAATTTGCTCGGGTGGCAAAAATGATGACAGAAAAAATCCGGGCGTTGGGGCCGAACCCGATAAAGCAGAAAGATTGAGAATTGAGGAATTAACGCAACTATGATTATTCTTATCCCCGAATCCCTAAATTCCTGAATCCCTAAATCTATAGGAGTTTTTGCCATGATTGTAGGAGAACACAAGCCCATCAGAGAACTCGTTGCAATGATCGAGGGATACGACAAGATCCTGATGGTCGGTTGCAAGGGGTGTGTGACGGTCTGTAACGCCGGCGGCAAAAAAGAGGTGGCCATACTTGCGTCTGCCTTGAGGATTGCGCGTCGTAAACAGGGCAAACCAATAACTATTGACGAACTTACCCTCGACCGCCAGTGTGAACCCGAGTTTATCGCATGGCTGGATGATCCCATCAAGAAAAACGACTACGACGCCATCATATCACTCGCCTGCAGCATAGGACCTCAATATATTGCTGAGGCATTCGACACAATGGTTGTTCTTCCCGGGCTCAATACGAGTTTTATGGGAGGAACGATTGAACATGGGATATGGGGAGAATATTGCGCTGCCTGCGGGAGTTGCGAAATCCAAAATTTCGGCGGGCTGTGCCCGATTACCCGTTGTGCGAAGGGGCTTCTTAACGGGCCTTGCGGCGGCTCCGTGGACGGGAAATGCGAGGTGAACAAAGATCTGGATTGTATTTGGGAGCTTATCTATAAGCGCATGAAAAAGCTGGGACAGCTTGATCGACTGGGACAAAAAATCGCCGCCAAGGACTGGTCAACAAGCCTGTCAGGAGGCCCGCGCAAGATCATCAGAGAGGACTTGACGATATGAAGGCAGAGACAAACCTCCAAGAAATCCTTGCCCGGGGAGAATTTGCGGTCACCTGTGAGTACGACCCTCCACGCGGCGTTGATGTAGGTTCAATACTCAAGAATGCAGCCCGACTCAAGGGAAAGGTCGATGCGGTCAATGTCAACGATAATCCAACCGCCAAGGTCAGGATGTCGAGTTGGGCTCTGTCAAAAATGCTGCTCGATGTGGGATTGGAACCGATCTTCCAAATGACTACACGGGATAGAAACCGCATTGCTCTTCAGAGCGATCTTCTGGGCGCTTCTGCCCTGGGAATTCAAAATGTTCTCTGTCTTACAGGAGACCACCCGGCAAGAGGAGATCACCCCCAGGCCAAAAAGGTCTTTGATCTTGACTCCATCCAGTGGATTGCGGCAGTAAGAGAGATCCGAGATCAAGGGTGTCTGATGAATGGCACGAAGATCTCCGGAAGCCCGCGATTTTTTATCGGAGGGGTTGCAAATCCCTTTGTTCAATCCCTTGACTTGCATATTATCCGTCTTGAGAAAAAAATCGCAGCAGGCGCAGAGTTTATTCAAACCCAACCTGTACTTGAGATGGAACCTTTCAAAAAGTGGTTGAACCAGGCAAAAAATCATGGTTTAATAAATAAATGTTCTGCAATAGCCGGGGTCATTGCGCTCAAATCAGTCAAAATGGCTCAGTACCTGAGAAATGCGGTCCCGGGGATCATGATACCCGATACGGTCATGGATCGTCTTGGCGCTGTTGCCGAAGAGAAACAGCAAGAAGAAGGCATGAAGATCTGCATTGAGAACATAGAAGAGATCAAGCAGACAAAGGCAGTCAGGGGGGTCCACATCATAGCCATTGGGTGCGAGGAAAAACTTCCAGAGATTATAGAACGGGCAGGGTTGCTGCCGCGACCGAATATATCTTGATGACAACTTATCCTGAGGGTCTAAACATGGTTCTGGCAGGCGACGTTGGCGGGACCAAGACAAATCTGGGCCTCTTTCTTAAGGGGAAAAGACGTCCTCTGCCAAAAGCAATTGAGACCTATCCCAGCCGAAAAGCGCTCAATTGCGAGCAAATCATTGAACAGTTTCTTAAAAAACATCCGGTTCCCATTAGCAGTGCGTGCCTTGCTATCGCCGGCCCTGTAGAAAACGGACGCTCTAAGGCCACCAACCTGCCGTGGACTGTCTCTGAGAGAAAAATCAAAAACCGCTTTGGCTGGGACAAAGTGCGCCTTATCAACGACCTGGCCGCCACTGCTTGGGCGGTTCCTGTTCTGACCGAAAGGGAGTTTTTTGCACTGAATCGACAAAGGCCGGCAAGAGGCGGGAATCTGGGGCTCATTGCACCCGGCACGGGCCTTGGTATGGCGCTTGCGGTTTCAAAAGACGGACAATATGTTCCGGTGCCTTCCGAGGGGGGCCACAGCGATTTTGCCCCCCAGAGTGAAGCTGAACTGGCCTTGTGGCTATATCTCAGCCAGCGTGTTGGTCACGTGAGTGTAGAAAGGGTGTTGTCAGGACCCGGGCTGTTTATTATTTACTGCTGGTTGAAATTTACCGGTCAGGGTGCGGAGCCTGAATGGCTAGCCGAAAAGATGAACGCAAACGATCCGTCACAGGTCATCGCCGAAGCGGCCCTTGTGGATGAGCAGCCTTTGTGCGTGAAGACTCTGGATCTGTTCGTGTCAATATTCGGGGCTGCGGCAGGAAACCTGGCGTTAACAGGGCTCACAACAGGAGGCGTTTACCTGGGAGGCGGGATACCGCCGAAGATCCTGCCCAAGCTCAGGGAAGACATTTTCATGAAGGCATTTACGAACAAGGGGAGATTTAGATGGATACTGGGGCGGGTCCCGGTTCGAGTCATCATGAACGACAAGGCGGCCCTGCTGGGGGCGGCATGTTGTGCTTTTGAATAGCAGGTCAGACAAAAAATCTCAGCCAGCCTGTCAGATGAACGCCCCGCATTGTCGCGTTCAATTGACCTATTGTGTCCCAACAAAAAACGGCCGAAAGTAAGACTCATCCTGCTCTGATGCCTGTGTGATCTGATCCAGCAAGCGCGGTTTGTCCTCGGGAAGGCTGCCGTAAAGGTTGATGTAGTTCGTGTAGTGATCACTGGTCAGGGTCGTGGCAATGGTGAGTCCTTCAAGAAGGACCTTTGTTTCCTCCAAGACCCCGTGAGGGGTGAGCATTTCAAATCGTCCTGCCTGAACGTCTTCCAAAAGCGGTGTGTTGATCTTCGGGACAAAGGTCCGTAACCGCAAAAAATCGGGCGCGATTTCATTGATCACCCGAGCCGTTTCTTCAGCATGCTCACGAGTCCTTTCCCTCCCCCCAATGCCCAAAATCACGTACAGGCTCAGCTCAATGCCCGCGGCCATGACCCACCTGCCTGCTTCGATTTGCTGCCGGGCATGGGTTCCCTTGCGTATACGCCTTAGGACTAGGTCGTCGCCCGATTCGATCCCGACGTGAATGCGCCCGAGGCCTGCTTTGGCCAATCGCTCAAGTTGTATTGGCCCTTTCTTGTGGATAAACTGCGAGGATCCGTATACGGTGATCCGGTCAATAGTGGGGAAAGTCATCTTGGCAAAAGAGCATACCTCAGCCAAATCCTTTGTATTCATGGCAATGGTATTCCCGGCAGGAAGAAACATGGTCCGCACGTGAGGACCGTAGATCTTTTTTGCTTCCAGCATGTCCTCCTTGATATCATCAACGGGACGCACACGGTACCTGGGGCCGTCCTTGTAGACCATGCAGAAAGTGCATCGGTTGTGAGGACATCCGATGGTTGCCTGGATCAAGAGCGAGTCGGCCTCGCTGGGCGGGCGGTATATGGGTCCTTCATAGCGCATAGAAGCCCTGATTTTCCTTGAAGAAGCTGGCTTAGTTTGATAAATTTTAAATTAAATACATTCGTAACAAGTCTAATATAGAACACATGTCATTCATTGCAAGGCGCAAACAAACTCGGCAGATATCAATCGGCGGCGTGAAGGTCGGGGGTGGCGCTCCGATTACTGTCCAATCCATGACCAACACCTTCACGCACGAGATCGGCGCCACTGTGGCGCAAATTCATCGCTTGGAGGCTGCAGGCTGTGAGCTTGTGCGGGTGGCAGTGCCGGATGCTGCGGCCGTTGAGGCTATTTCCTCCATAAAAGAGCAAATCTCAATTCCCCTCATTGCCGATATTCATTTTGATTACCGGTTGGCCCTGGGGGCTGTGAGGGCCGGAGCCGATGCCCTCCGGATCAACCCGGGAAACATTGGCGGGGCCAAGAAGGTCAAGGCCGTGGCCAAACTGGCCCAAGAGCGGGGCATTGCCATTCGCATAGGCGTTAACGCGGGGTCACTCGAAAAAGAGATCCTGAAGAGATACGGCTCTGCCACACCCGAGGCCATGGTTGAAAGCGCCCTTCGCCATATTGAATTTCTTGAGTCTTTTGACTTTCGCGACATCAAGCTCTCTATTAAGGCATCGGACGTAGCCCGCACTGTGGAAGCTTACAGGCTTGCCGCATCCAAGACCGATTTTCCCCTTCACGTGGGCGTGACCGAGGCCGGCACTCTGGTCTCGGGCACAGTGAAATCGGCCCTGGGCATTGGCATTTTGCTTGCCGACGGTATAGGAGACACCATTCGCGTTTCCCTCACACGAGATCCGGTCGACGAAGTGCGGGTGGGATTTGAGATCTTAAAGGCGTTGAAGATCAGACAACGCGGACCGGACATAGTTTCGTGTCCCACCTGCGGCAGATGTGAAATCGACCTGGTGGATGTGGTGGAACGGGTGGAATCGGCCCTGATCACGAAAGCCACGCCAGTACAGCTTGCCATCATGGGATGTGTGGTGAACGGACCAGGGGAGGCGCGAGAGGCAGACATCGGCATCGCCGGGGGCAAGGGACACGGGGTTCTGTTCAAGAAAGGCAAAGTGGTGCGCAAGGTGCCGGAAGATAGACTCGTTGAGACCCTCCTTGAAGAAGTGGAAAAATTGGAAAAGACATGAAAACAGAAAAGACAGCAGTTACGCCAACACGGCACGAAGACTACCCGGAATGGTATCAGCAAGTGGTCAAGGTATCGGATCTGGCTGAAAACTCGCCGGTGAGAGGATGCATGGTCATCAAGCCATGGGGCTATGCCCTTTGGGAAAACATAAGAGATGTTCTCGATGACATGTTCAAAGAAACAGGGGTCAAGAACGCCTATTTTCCCCTTTTCATACCAAAGCGGTTCCTTGAAAAAGAAGCGGAACACGTGGAGGGGTTTGCCAAGGAATGCGCTGTTGTCACCCATCACCGTTTGGAAGAAGGCGAAGATGGGAGCCTTGTCCCGGCAGGACCGCTAGAGGAGCCTCTGGTGGTAAGGCCTACATCGGAGACGATCATAGGAGAGTCTTTTTCAAGGTGGGTAACCAGCTACCGGGATCTCCCGCTTCTCATCAATCAATGGGCCAACGTGGTGAGGTGGGAAATGAGGACTCGCATCTTCTTAAGAACAAGTGAGTTCCTCTGGCAAGAAGGGCACACGGCCCATGCCAGCCCGGAAGAGGCCATGGAGAGAACCCGCCAGATGCTTGATATCTATGCAAGGCTTGCTCAAGACTATCTTGCCATCCCTGTAGTCAGGGGCGAAAAAACCCCTGCCGAGCGGTTTCCCGGGGCGGTCAATACGTATTGTGTGGAGGCCATGATGCAGGACCGAAAGGCCCTTCAGGCAGGGACTTCTCATTTTCTGGGACAAAACTTTGCCAGGGCCTCTGAGATCAAGTACCAGTCAGCGCGAGAAAAGGAAAAATATGCATGGACCACATCCTGGGGGGTTTCCACGCGTCTGATCGGCGCTATTATTATGGCACACGGCGATGACAACGGTCTTGTTCTGCCACCCATGATCGCGTCGTCTCATGTGGTTCTCATGCCGATTGTCAAGAAAGCCAAGGACAGAAATCTTGTTATGGACTACACCCATGCCCTGGCCCTGGAGTTGAGAGAACTGAGGTGCCATCAGCGCAAAATCTCCGTGGAAATCGATGACAGGGAAACAGGGACAAAGGGGTGGGATTGGATCAAGAAGGGAATACCGCTGCGCGTGGAGATAGGGCCAAGGGATATTGCCCAGGACTCGGTCTTTGTGGGCCGAAGGGACCGTGGCCCCAGAGACAAGGAATCGATCCGGCGTGATGAGTTTGTGAAGACTATCGTCCCCGTGTTGGATGACATCCAGAAAAACCTCTTTGATCGAGCCTTGCGATTCAGGAATGAGAACACCGTGCATATTGATTCCAAAGATGATTTCTATGATTTTTTCACACCTGATGATCCGGCAACACCTGAAATCCATGGGGGTTTTGCCCTTGCTCATTGGTGTGGAGATCAAGGCTGCGAGGAAAGGATCAAGGAGGATCTCAGTGTCACTATTCGATGCATTCCCTTTTCGGACCATACCGAGAGCGGAGCCTGCATTGTGTGTGGGGCTAACAGCAACAACCCCGTGATATTTGCCAAGGCCTATTAGGTTATATGATTCGTATCACCGACATCCTGGACCGCATCAGCGCCTACCACCCGGAAGCAAATTTGGATTTGGTGGAACGCGCCTATGTCTATTCGGCCCGTATTCATGATGGCCAGGTCAGACTCTCCGGCGAACCCTACTTGTCCCATCCCCTTGAGGTGGCTGGACTGTTGACCCAACTGAAGCTGGACACAATCAGTGTTGCCGCCGGGCTCCTCCATGATGTCTTAGAGGACACCAACACTACTGCCGAGGAACTGACAGAGATGTTTGGTCCACAGGTTACCCACATTGTGGAGGGGGTGACCAAGTTGAGTAGCCTGTCTTTCAGGAGTTCTGAAACACGGCAGGCCGAAAGCATCCGCAAGATGATTCTGGCAATGGCCGATGACATTCGCGTTATTCTAATTAAGCTCTGTGACAGGCTCCATAATATGCGGACACTCCAGTTCCAAAAGGAATACAAACAGGTCAGGATAGCCCAGGAAACCCTTGACATTTATGCCCCCATCGCAAATCGCCTGGGCATCTACTGGATCAAAAACGAACTTGAGGACATCTCGTTTTTGTACCTTTTTCCCCACGAGTACCGGGAAATTGCAAACCTGGTGGACACAAAAAAAGAGGAACAACAAAAACACATCGAGACAATGAAGGAAATCATCCGCAACAAGATGACCGAAGCACACCTCGACTGTGAAATTAAGGGCCGGCACAAGCATTTCTATGGAATCCACCAAAAAATGATGGCGCAACAGGTGAGCTTTGAGAATGTGTATGACATCCTTGGCTTCCGCATCATCCTTGATACTGTTCAACAATGCTACGAGGCCCTGGGGGTCATACATTCCATATGGAAGCCCATCCCAAAACGCTTCAAGGATCACATAGGAATTCCCAAGCCCAATATGTATCAATCCCTCCACACCACAGTGATCGGCCCTTTTGGCGAGCGTGTGGAGATCCAGATCCGTACGAAGGAGATGGACCGGGTGGCCAGGGACGGCATTGCAGCCCACTGGCAGTACAAAGAGGGAAATGCCGTTGATGAACACGATGGTCAGGTTTTTGCCTGGCTCCGCAAACTTGTTGAGGAGCAGAAATACGTCAAGGATCCCGACGAATTCATGGAGACCGTGCGGATTGAACTCTTCCCTGACGAGGTCTATGTTTTTACTCCCCAGGGTGACGTGTTGAATTTACCAAGAGGGGCCACCCCTGTGGATTTTGCTTATGCCATCCATTCCGAAGTGGGCAACCAGTGTATGGGCGCAAAAGTGAACGGTCGCATAGTTCCTCTGAAATATGAGCTGAAGACCGGGGAAAGGATTGAAATCACCACATCCACAAATCACAGTCCCAGTAAAGACTGGCTCAGCTTTGTAAAAACGGCAAGAGCGCGCTCCCGGATACGCCAGCACATCAAGGCCGAGGAACAAGAGCAGAGCCTGGCGCTCGGGCGTGAAATGTGTGACAAGGCCTTTAGGAAATACCATCTGAGCCTGAACAGGCATATCAAGTCAGGCGATATTGAAAAGGCTGTTCAGGATCTTGGCTACAAAACGGCAGACGACCTGATTGCCGGAGTAGGATACGGCAAAGTCACACCCTTACAGGTGGTCCGGTACTTTGTCCCCAAGTCTGAACTAATGGAGCCAAAAGAGAGTATTGTTGATAAGCTTAAGGAACGTATCCGCCGCCCAAAACCCAAGTCAGGCATCCTGGTCAAGGGCGTGGACAACGTCCTTGTCCGCTACGGCAAGTGCTGTAACCCTTTACCTGGCGATCCTGTTGTGGGATACATAACCCGGGGCCAGGGAATAACGGTTCATCGCACAACGTGCATACAAGCCCTGAACATGGATTCAGCCCGTCGGATCGAACTCCAATGGGCGCCGGACGCAGATGAACTCTACCCTGTGAAGATCCACGTGTTTTGCCAGGATAAGATGGGCCTTCTTGCCAGCATTACGGCAGCTTTAAGCGAGGTCGAGGCAAACATTCTGGATGCCAGTGTAAAGACGCGGGCGGACATGAGGGCGGAGTGCCACTTTACAATATCAGTATCAGGCGCTGCTCATCTGGACAGAATCATAAAATCAATAAAAAAGATCAAACACGTCATCAGCGTAAGCCGCATTGCAACCTAGGAGGGAAGGCAGATTTTGGATTCAAGCTTTCCCAATGAAGCTCCCCGCGGCAAGCTGCGGGGTATCAAAGCGGAATCTCGCCGTAGTTCGCCTTGCCTTCGCGCAGCGCAGGCGCTTGCGCCGCGTGTCATCCCTGCAGCAAGTCGCCGACGCGCCATAGCAATGGGCGAGGGTGCGCTGCAGGGTATTCCGGCGAAGGCGAATAAGGCCTCAGGACGGTTTTTCTACCAGCCCCGACCGTATGCACCTTGTACATACCTTAATTCGCTTGACTCGCCCATTGCGGACAGCACGAACCTGCTGCAAATTCGGGTAAAAGCGTCGCTTAGTCGCGTTGTGGGCATGGCTAACGTTGTTGCCGGTCATTGGTTTCTTTCCACATATTTCACAGACTTTTGCCATTTCATGGTCCTCCACAGAACACACATAAATTAGACCCCACCCTGAGTTGCCACAAACTTTTTATTTACTGTAAATGAATAGAGAATGCAAATTCTTTTTGCAGATTTGTGAACCTCGATAGAATGTGACGATGCCGTGTGGATGACCTTTGAATGGTTGACAGGAATGGATAAATCTGTTAAATAATATATTAATATTGATCAGGCATGAAGCCTGTCGCGATTTAGACCAGATTTTTTTCGCATCTGTAGAAACTGAAGCCACGAAGGCCATCTTTCTCTGAAAAGGAAAAGGTAACTCGTGGTTTTTTTGTTTTTTTGGCTTGGACGAGCGAAAAGGCCCTGCGAGCGGCTGTTCGGACTATCAAACATCATTTGTTTAAAAGGGGCCTTATGCCTGAAACGACTCTGAAGATCTCTCCGATCTATCGGCTTGACCTGCTTCGTATGGTGGCATAATTCATACCAGAGAGCATACATTATGAATGAAATAAAGTATGAGCCAATTGGAATCATTCATTCTCCGTTCAAAGAACCCCAGGGAACCCCAATACAACCGGCAGGCGCCAAGGGTATCGATGGAAGGGTTGAGGTGTTCCCGGAATATGCCGAGGGCCTAAAAGACGTTGAAGGGTTTTCTCATATTTTCTTGATATACCACTTTCACTTGTCCAAAAAGACCTCATTGAAAGCGAAGCCATTCATGGATTGCAAAGCACGCGGGGTCTTTGCAATGCGAGGCCCGAGCAGGCCGAACCCCATAGGGATCTCAGTGGTGCGTCTTGTCAGGATTGAAGGCAACATACTGCACATTCAAGATGTAGATATTGTAGATGGAACGCCCCTTTTGGATATCAAGCCGTATGTGCCGAAATTCGACATAAGAGAAGTAGAGAAAATAGGATGGCTTGAGGAAAACGTGCGCAAGCTTTCAACATCAAAGGATGATGGAAGGTTCGTAGAATGAAAAAGGAGAAGACTCACATGGCAGAGAAAAACGAACTTGTTCTTGACGACTTCACGGATGTTACGGACTACATTTTCAAGGCTCTCGAAAAAATCAACACCCTCTTTGCCTCCTCATCTCTCACTGAAGAAGAGAAGTCCAAGCTGGGAAGGCTCGGCCGGTCAATACACTCGGCAAGTCACGAGATGGATCACCTTTTTCTCTCCTTGGAATCAGTTCCAAACGAACTCAAAAAGGCGCTCCAAGCACATTACGGCCACTAGATCAAAGCTTCGCCTCCACAAGACTCCATCAGACCTTATGAGGTCATGTCTCGAGCCTCGCTCTGCCTTTCTTCCCCCTCCACCAAAACAGAACCCCACAACCCCCAAAGATAATACAAACCCCCATCAAAGCCTTTTCGTATCTGCAAAAAGTGCTTTTGCTTGTTTCTCCGGGTTGCTCCTTTTCTCGCCACACCAGTTGCTCGTTGACCGGCACGTTGACGTCAAGCCGATGCCCCATCTCATCGTCCAGCAAGACTTTCCAATCACCCGGGACATCAGGAAAGAAACAGAAACGGCCGTTCCTATCTGTCCTGCCGGTCTGAAAAGCTAGCTTAGCGCCGGGCGCCGAAATCCTCACCTTGGCGTAACTCATGGCTTCGTCCGTGTCATACCGGGCAGTCACCACCAGGCCACCCTCTCTCACCGCACCCTTAACGCCATGAGCGTAAAGTGGCATCCGGCCTATGAAGACCATAAGTACAAGCAAAATAATCATCCCACTATATTTCACGGTCTTGTCTTCTCCTGCTACCAAAATAGAGATAGGCCAACATACCTAAACCGATTGTTCCCAACCCGAACAGAGACGTAACGGGTCTGCTCCTGATGCAGAAATAGATAATCCACAAATTTCCCAGGATAAAAAGCAAAGGGGTTAGTGGATATCCGACCGTCCCGTAGTCTCTAACCAAGGAAGGTTGCCTTATCCTGAGTATTATCATTCCCAGGACCGTCAGCATTGCACACAATGAAAGGGTAAAGCCGATATACAAAAGCAGCTTGCCAAATGATGCCGTCAGGGCCATCATAATGGCAATCCCTGCCTGCAGTAGGATGGCATGTGCGGGCGTCCTGCGAAGGCTGTTGACCTTGCCAAAAATCTCAAAAAACATGCCGTCTTTTGCCATGGCGTAATAGACCCTCGGCCCGGCCATAATCATAGCGCTTAGAACCGACAAAAGGCTTATGGCAATGGCCCCACTGAAATACTTGCTGATATGCTCCCCAAACAAGGAAACCGCAGATTTTGCCCCGACTTCAAGGACGCCGCTCATCTCCTTTGCAGGCAGTGCGTAAATGAAAACAACGTTTAAGACCAAATAGAGACATATGACCAGAAGCGTGCCCGTAAAGAGAGCCAGTGGTATATTTCTACTCGGCCTCTTGATCTCGCCTCCAAGGTAAGCAGCAGCATTCCATCCACTATAAGCAAATGAGACAAATATGAGCGATATGGCAAACTTGTCTCGAAATACGGAGTTCATCTCTAACCCTCTGGAAAAATTGGATGTTGTGCCATGCCCCACAAAAAGTCCAGCCACAACAAAGGCAACGATGAGGCCCACTTTAAACAATGTCAACCCGTTTTGCACCCTAGTGCCGAGGAAAAGACTGTGATAATGAATCAGCGAAAAGGTGATGATGATAGCTGTTGCCAACATAGTCATTGGTGAGACTGTAAGAATAGCCACCCCAAAAAAGGGAATGCTAAAGGTAAATTCCGGGATAAGAGAGGTTGGCAACGCGCGGAAAAAATACGTTGCAAAGGCAATGGAAGCTGCTGCGATAGGGGCGGAAAATCCCACGACCAAAGAGATCCAACCGGAAAGGAAGCCCATGCATTTCCCAAAGCTCTCCCGCAAAAACACGTACTCTCCGCCTGCCCTGGGGAACATGGCCCCCAGTTCCCCGTAGCAAAGGGCCCCGCAGAGGGCAAATATGCCGCCAACAAGCCAGCAGAGAAGCATGGTTTGAGGATTGCCGAGCTCTTCCATAATGAAACCGGAAGTCGTGAATATTCCAGTTCCCACCATGTTGGCAACCACCAAAACAGTGGCCGAAAAAGGACCGATTTCTCTTTTCAGCTCACTATTATTCAACGTATTTTTCAAGGCTGTCTACCGTGAACGGACCCCTTTCATTCATCAAAGATTTGCCTTCGATCCAGGTCAAGCCGGTACCGAGTGACCAATTTGCGAATATGGAAGAGGCGCTCATGTCGTCCGATGCCATATCCGTATCGACAACAGCCGAGACTTTGCAGGCATGACCCTGTGCAAGGGATGAAAAAAAGAAAAACAATTCCGCACTACTTGAGATTTGCCTCGTGGCGCTTCATAGCCGCCTCATAGGGCTTGCCCTCCAGGAAGCGGCCAACCAACAACAGACCCATGAATCTTTCCTTTTCTTTAGATAGGCTTTCCCCCATATCAGCTACGGTTCCGCGCGGCTATAGATTGAGAAGGCCAAAGGCCTGTCGTCAAAACAACCAGGAATGCTATAAATAAAAAAATCCGCCCCTTTTGTTTCATGGTGTGTTCTCCTTCTTGCGGTATTCGGCCACGAGATGCACGCCGGTCATGACACAATTGCTATTTCACCTCAAAGGTCAGGGTGGCACAGTAATAGTACTCGTCACATTCCGCCAGGTCGGGGTAGGGGAGCTTATAGGGGACCTTCGCCAGCCAAGCGCCTTTCTTAACAAGCTTGATCTTGGCTTCTCCGTCTTTGTTCGTCATGGTTGAGAAGGCATAGGTCTCACTTTGATCCGAAAACCCAACGTAGGTAGCGTAAAGGTACTCACGGGAAAGGGGTTTCCCTTGGAAAAGGACTTTGACCGGCAGAAGGTCGCCTTCTTTCAGCCTGCCGGGATTCTCCAAGAGTACGATCTCAAGGAGATCGTCCGCCTCCTGGCTCACGCCCTGCCTTTGTCCACCGGCACAAATCACCGTTTTTGCCCTCATGTCATAGCTGACGCACTTGAGTGCATTGTCCAATCCCTTTTTGTTTTGCCGTTTGTACCCGTCCGTGGTCTTGGTATAGACGCCGGAATTGATCTGGGCAAAGATAGGGTATACGCCCTTTTGCTTGACCGTAAGTTCATATTTGCTCATGGATACCTGCTTGAGGTCCACCGTATGCCCTGAGGGATCCAAGGCATAAACGCGTTTCAGGATCCCTTCTTTGTTAAGTTCTTCTTTTGGAAAATGATGGCCCCAGTTGATTTCTATCTGAACAGTGTCGCCTATATCAGGGTGATAGTTGTCCGCAAGGAGCCACAGCATATGGCCCCATGCGCTGGAAGCCGCTGAAACCATGATTAGAAAGCATAGAGCAGTAAACATTTTTTTCATATCCCATCCCCTTTCGAGTGCCAATAAGTAATTCAATATCGCTTTGATAACAATCTAAGTAAAAACCGCAGAAGCCGTCTTTTAAAAGCCAAGAATTGAATTTCTTTCGGCGTCCCACCACACGTGGCGCCTCCGTCTTGCTGCGGGCATCCGTTCACTGTGACATATGTTTGACCATTCCCCGTTGCGGTTGTCCCGCAAGGCATCGGCCAACGATGATCATGCCCAACCAATTTTCCTTTTCGGCCTTGATATCCTCCAAGATGGTATCCAGGGCGCCTTTGACCACCTTCTCCTTTTCCGGGTACCCGGCATTATACACCACCGCAACGGGAAGATCGGAAGGGTAGTACTTCTTGAGCCTGGCTATCAGGGTGTCTGCATGCCTAAGGGCCATATAAAAAGCCATCGTGACGGGATATTTGGAAAGATCCTTCAATATGGCTTCATCCTCAGGCTTTCCGAACAGAAACATGGGCGCGGTGAGCATGACAAAACGGGTATCATAGGCGGGAATGGAAGATTTCTTCAACGCCGCCATGGAGGCCTGAAAGCAACCCAGGCCCGGAATGATCTCCACCTCATCCTCTCTGAGCCCTTCTATGACCCTGTGTGAGGGGCCGAAAACACAGGGGTCGCCGCTATCCAGGAGGGCCACGGTCTTCCCCTGGGCCACTTCATGTCTGATTCTGGCGGCCGTCTCATCCCAGAACCGGATTCTTTCCTCCACATATTGCTTTTTTTCTTCGGGCCCCAATTTTTCGCGGTCCTGCCAACTATGCTTAAACTTGCCCCGCCAGGGGTTGCCGAGGAGGTTTTTCCCCTTCAAATACGTGGAAAACCGTTCCAAGGTATCATTGGAGCCGAAGATGACGTCGGCCTTTTGTATACATTCTATGGCCTTGCCCGTGGCATGCTCCGGCCCTGCCGGACCCGTGCCGATGACGTAACACTTGCCTCGGCTCCCGTGTTCCGGGTGGGCAAGGGCATTTGTAATGGGAAAAAGCAACAGGGCAAAAAGCGTCAAGGCGCACAGGTTCCCTGTGGCGACAACATTATTTCGGGCTATCATTCTTAATCTCCTTCCAGCTCTAGAGCCCAATCTCCCCCCTGAGCCCTCCCCCCCCGCCGCAGCGTCGGGGGAGGGGAAGGTGAGGGTCAGGGCAGAATTTCAGCAATCCAATGCACACGGCAACCTGACCCATGTAGCAGGTTCCCTGCGTGTTTACGGCCTAGAAATTCAGTGTTGCATTCATGCCGGCGGTCACCCCGGGCATGTCATAACCGTAATGCAACTGATAATCCTGGTCGGTGACATTATTTACGTAACCCTTCAACGTGAACTCGCAATCATGAGGCATCTTGAAGGTGTGCTGGGCGCCCACATCGACAATAATCACGTCATTCATAGTGACGTCCTCTTGGCTGTAACGCTCCCCTATGTACTTGGCGTTGAGGTTCACCACCCCGTTTTCCCAGAGCTTGTAGTCCAAGCCCATGGTTACCTTGTGACGCGGCTGATTTTGTAACAGGTAAGAGGTGTTCTCTGTATCCATGGGGTGATTGTCGGCATTCCAGTCCTGGTAGGTGTAGGCCAGATAGCCGCTCAGATCCTGCCTGAAACTCCTAGTCAGTTCCAGCTCGACACCGTACACAAGCATGTCGATGTTATATACCAGGCTTGACGTGGCGGTTTCGTTGTAGTTGTGTTGCTGGTAGTCGCTGATGTCCGTGTAATAAAAAGCCGTCCTGAATTTTGTGTCCTTCAGGATTTCCTTGACGCCGCCTATTTCATAGGTCCAAGAAGTCTCTGTTTTAAACTCAGAGTTTGCCGTTGCGTATGCTGCGTCGGACCCGGCCCGGGCCCATCTCCAGAGATCTCAGATTCAGGGCATACGCATTTCACGGCTGATGGAGGCATAGAGGGACAAGCTGTCGTCCCATACGTAGTCCAGCCGGGCCTTTGGACACCATTCCCGTTCAACCCTCCGGTCCGGATTTCTGGTAATGAATTCATAGGAATCGGACGCGAATTCATACCAGCGGGTTCCAAAGGTCAACGACATGGCATCGGTGAAGGACCACACGTCTTGAACGAAAAGGGCCGTGATGGCATAATAATCTTTATTGTCGGGGGTTCCCTGATTCCGGTAGTCCCCTCCCAGGGAAAAAGAATGATTTGGAACGAGGCTGAAATCCAGATAATCCAGGGCGATGCCCCCTGTATATTCCTCCTTGTAGTTGGAACTGTCCGTTCCGTTTGCATTGTGCATGTATCTGTCCCGTTTGGACAACTGCTTGTAAATTTGCCCCCGCAATTGTCCCATGGGAAGAGGCTGTTCCACAAGTAGGCTCTGGTCGTTTACGGTTTTCTCCCACTGGTTTTTCCCACCGTCGTAGCCCGAAGCTTCGTAGTCGTGGCTGAACTTGTCCACATCGGAACGCACAATCGGGTAGCTCGGGTCATAGTTTGAATTCGCATCATCGGGATCATTGATCACCGCATATCCGGTGACCGTATCCACATGGTCGATCCCGTAGGTCATTGTCCCGCCCGTGGGAAGATAGAGGGAGAAACGGCCGTTTACGTTGTCCGTGTTGTAGTCATTGCCCCGCAAGTACCCGTCGCCTTCCCTGTGGGCCGCGGCAATGGAGTAGCCGATGGCATTCAAGGCGCCGCCGCTGGCACCGGCACTGTAGCTTTGGCCCCCATAAGGGCCGAATCCCATTTTCACGCTCCCGCTAGGTGTGGGGTCATCGGTCTTTTTGCCCTTTTTGGTGATAAGATTGACCGCCCCACCCATGGAAAACGGAAAAAGGAGCGAATGGCTCCCGCGCACGATCTCAATGGTCTCGATCATATCGGCGGGAAGGGTGGTCCAGTCCATCTTGAAATACCCATTGCTCCCGTGAAGCCTCAAGGGCCTGCCGTCCATAAATATCTGGTAGCGTGACTGGTCCATACCACGGATATAGACCCCTTCATTTTGTGCC
Source organism: Deltaproteobacteria bacterium (assembly GCA_016930875.1). Lineage (NCBI taxonomy): Bacteria > Pseudomonadati > Myxococcota > Myxococcia > Deltaproteobacteria bacterium. Next base: position 27,776 of record JAFGFW010000184.1, read on the forward strand.
GGCGTCACGGAAGAAAAGAGGACATTGATTCCAAGCGCGTCACCCAATATGTCCTGCACATTTTCCACCTTGCCGGCCTTTTGGTACTCATCCACATTTATGACGGTTACTTCCGGCGTCACCACCATGGATTCATCCTTCAATGGATGATCCCGGACAATGACCTTGTCAAGCCGATAGACTTTTTCGCCCTTCTCTGAATCCGTCTCCTGTGCGGAACTGAATGCCGTGACGGATAAGAGAAAGAGGATACCCATCAAGCCGGCAAGGCCGAACCTCAAAAACTTCATTGTCGCTCTCCTTTCTATACCGAGAAAAAATTGTCTGATCTGTTTTTCTCAGAGATTGGTCTCGGGGCGGGCAGCCGCCATATTTGAGGAGATGGCCTTGACGGCGGGAATGATTCGGAAGTATAAATGCCTGCGAAGCATTCCCTCCACCCGAGGGGGCTTCACGGGGAAGGCAGCTTGCTGCTTTTGCCGGTCGCGGCTGCCTTCCCCACCCTTTCCTGTCTCTGTTTTTCAATTGCCGTTTTTTTATCATCTCCTCGCTCACCTTGATTCGCACAAAAAAAGCCACGAGGACATCTCATCCGTTCTCGGATGACAGCCTTCGTGGCCGGAATTGCGTTCTTTGGTTCTAGATTGACTCCGGGCAGCTTCTACTGCCCTGTTTCAAGTTGTTTGTGTTTATTTAGGTAGAGGATTTTGTCACAACTGTCAACATCAAATAGCCCCCTATCCTTTTTACTTCCCTATCAGGTTGCGATAATCATTGAAAGGCCCTCCAGCAAAACAGACCGACCAACGCCGAATCGCCCATCCAGAAGTGATCGCCTCGGTGAACGAACTTTTTCCCGATCTCATCCCGCTCCCAGGTATCCGCTCGACGGCCTCTATTTGCGGACCAATGCTCCAAGGCTTCGTCCTGGCTGTTGTAGGCAAAAGCGCTTCCCACCTGCTCGACCCTGGCATATTCCATGTAGTAATTGCCGGATCGCACGGGAAGCCTTATCTCAGGGGAGAAAAACTCGGTGACGATCACCACCCGTTTTGGCCTTGCAGCAAATACTTTCGCCAGGGCAGGGACAAAACCTATCTGGGTGAGATGAAGGCTGTTGCAAGCCAAAACGAGGTCGTAGCCCCCCAAGGCTTTGCACGGAACCGCCTCCCATCTTCTCCTGTCAATATGCATGCCATGAGGGCGGTCTTTTTCGGCTTTTCTTCTCAGCAGATGCCTCATGGCCTTTTCCATGATTAACTCTGATTCGATAAGCAAGCCGGCAGACCGGCCAAACCGGCAAAGCCCACCCCCCTTCGCTCTAAGGAGCTCCCGCCTTCGCTGAAGCTACGGCGCGGCAAGACGGAGCGGTTCGCCTTCCGGCGAAGGCGAAAAAAAAGCCACGAATCCCACCTTCAGGTGGACAGCCTTCGTGGCCTACACGTTATGTCTATGGGTCTGGTTTTGGGGACCCTTCAGGGGTCCATTAAGACTTTGGTATGCAGCAAGTAATGTGCCAACCTAAGTTATAATCGATATGTGCTATCTTCTTAAAGGGTTAAGATGTGAAGAGGAAAAAACGCTAGGCAAAACTTTTCATAAAAAACATCCCAGTAAGAAAACAAATGCCCATTTTTGGCATCTTTTTAACCATATTGTTTCCAGTCGGCGCCATGCTGCCGTTCGCCGGTTTAATCCGCCGGAGGCGGACAAGGGGTTAATTCCCCGCCGCTTGCGGCGTCACAATGTTTTTGTAGATACCCCGTTGCTCTGCGGCGGGGTAGTTCATTAGAAACTAGGTGAGTTCAAAGACGATGGTGATTTCCAGGGGAATCTCCCCTTCAAAAAAACGTCGCGGGGGTTTGGAAAAGGGGACTGCGGCCTGCACGGCCTGCACGGCAGCCGCATCGAGGTCCTTGTTTCTCGAACGTTTTGTCACTTCTACTTCCCGCACGCCTCCTTCGGGCGTGATGATAAAACGTATGGTCACACGACCCTCAATGTATCTCACCCTGGCCAAGTCGGGATATTTCTTGTGTCTCTCTATCTTGAGCCTTACCATCTCGAGATAATTCCGGGCGGTCAGAAAACCTCCTCCGGTCTCCTCTAACAGTGCACCGGAGCTCCAATCAGCAACTTGAAGGCCCGGCGTGTCCGGTATGGCCGCAATGCCGATGGCTTCCATCAGACTTTCCGAAAAATTCTCTTCAGGCGGTTCCATTTTAATGGGTTTCAAGCGCGGTATCTGCCGCTGCGTCACGTTGAGTCTTTTGAATTCTTGAACCTGAGGCGCCTTGGGCCTGTAACGGGGCCTTGGGATATCCCTTGCCGCCGGCTTGGATATATCGTGCATGGTCAGTTCGATGTAGGTCAAGACGTTGGAGTTGTAGAGGCCCGCGACATGCAGGAAGATAATCGCGTGAATAGCCAGAGAAACGGCGATAAGACCGCAAAAGAGCCAATTTGGTTTGCTATTTTTTGTAGTCATTGGCCACAGACCCACACAGACGCACACGGACAAATCGGTCGCCGATGCGTCCACCGATTCATGTCAGGCCTTCCGGCCATATTCATGAGTTCCTTACGCCCTCCGTTACGAGGTAATCTCCCTAAAAACATGTCGAATTCCTTGACGATGATTTGAATTCCAGAAGCGGTAGCTCTTTCTGTGCGGGTCCGTGACTAAAAATCTTTTTCCGTTGCCAGGCACAGCCTTCCGGCCCCGGCGGCCTTGGCAATGTCCATGACCTTGACCGCCTTGTTCAGAATCACTTCCCGGTCCGCCCGAACCACGACCAGTTCATCTTGCCTGGAAGCGATCTTGTCCTTGATGCGATCAAAGAGCCTGGCTGGAGGAACCTCCTCGGCGCCGAGAAACGCTCGGCCTTGTCGGTCTACGTAGACCGTAATGACTTCCTCGGTCTGAGGCGCCGCGGCCTTGGCCTGAGGCAACTTGATCTTGATCCCTTCGTCTACTATGAAGTTGGTGGTAAGTAAAAAATAGATCAAAAGCAGAAAGACGATATCAATCAGCGATGTCAAAGGTACCTGGACCTGAAGGCGTTTTCTTCGTCTGGGATGGACAAGCATATAAACCCCCTTGAGCCGTCAATGTTTATGGGCATGGGTATGAGGATGCGTATGGGGCTCTCCGGTGTGGCCGTGTATCCGATTACCTACGGTTTTCAAGAACACCACAGTGCCGTCCTGAAGCTGGGTCTCGTATCGGTCCACACGAGATAACAAATAACTGTGCGCCACCATGGTGGGCAGGGCCACGGCAAGGCCCATGGCCGTGGTGAGCATGGCCTCCCATATGCCTCCGGCAAGGACTGCCGCATTCACTTTACCGCCCATCTCCTGGATGACCATGAAGGCCTTGATCATGCCCAACACGGTCCCCAGCAAACCGAGAAGCGGGGCGATATTCCCAATGGTTGCCAGGGCTTGGAGGTAGCGGGAAAGTTCCCGCGTTTCCTCTTCAGTGGCATGCACAATGACCGTTTCCAAGGTCTCCCGGTCCTGGTCTTTCACCTCTATGGCATGGGAAAGGACGCGCCCCATAGGGGAGTCGTCTGCGCTGGCCAGATCATAAGCCTTCTGATCTTCGCCGTGCTTGAGGTGCCTGGCCACGGTTTCAATCAATCCATAGCCCCGTATCTTGACCCGGCTCAGGCGTATGAGTCGTTCAAGAAAGATGGCAAGCGCTATCACAGAACAAAACAAAATGGGCGCCACGAGGACGCCCCCCTTTGCAAGAAAATCGAACATTTTTTCCTCCGAAAATTAAAGTTAGCCGGTTATGCCGGTTGGGCCCGTTGAGTCGGCTTAGCCTGGTCATCAGTCATTGGCCGCTGCTTATTCCTTTGATAGAGCTTTCAGCCTTCAGCGCTCAGGATTCAGGAAAATGGGTCCGACCTATTCCTATTAACTGTTCACTGTTCACCGATCACTCTTTCCCGCTTTCTCGCCTGCCATTTCCTCTATATCCGGCTCACCGTCAAAGTTCAGGTCCTTTGACCGCTTAAGCAGGGCCTCTGCCTTGTCGTATTCTTCCCAGAGGTCGGGCTTGCCGTCGCCGTTTGTATCTTCCTCCACGCTCCTAAGGCTTCCCTTGTAATAGCAATACCAGGTATCGATCTTGCCGTCCGTGTTGTTGTCTTTTTCCGCCCGGATCGCCTCTTCTGCGTCATTATAGAACCATGTGATGGTAAAACAACCGGCCCCCTCTTCGTCCTCTTCGCTCTTCGTGAGTTTTCCCTGTGTGCTGTAATGTTCTCTCAGGTCAAGTTTGCCGTCTGCGTTTTCGTCAATTTCTTTCAACCTCAAGATGTCCTCTTTGTAGCAATAACGCCCTTCCGGCCTCCCGTCTTGATCCGTATCCAGTTCCATGACCATGGACCACGGAGCCTGGTTAAACAACTGGGTAATCTCAAAACAACCGTCGCCGTCTTGGTCCCGGATGAGCCGCTGTTTGGTCCCCTTATTATAATAGACCTTGAGATCCACCTTCCCGTTTGCGTCATCGTCTCTTTCCGCCCGCAGCAGTTCACCGTTTCGGTAGTACTCCCAGGCATCGGTCTTGCCGTTGAAATCCGTGTCGCTTTCGATCCGTTCCTTTTCTCCCCCGGCATTGAAAAAAATCCTCACGTCCGCCTTTCCGTCTCTGTTGCTGTCCTGGATTTGCAGTGAAATTTTTCCTTCTTTGTAAAGCGTCACGGTCTCGTTATACCCATCTCCCTCGCCATCATGGATGACCTTTACGGGTACGCCGTCACGGCAAATCCTGATTCGATCAATACGCCCCGTGTGCCTGGTGTCCTCCTCCATTTTTTCTGCATACCCATTGTCATCAAAATGGATGAACACGTCTTTCTTTCCGTCGAAGTTGGTGTCCTTTTCCTGATAGGATAGGATGCCGTCCTTAAAACGGGTCAAGATATCGAAACGACCGTCGCTGTTCGCGTCCTTGTCCTGCTTAACCGGTTTCCCATCTTCAAACAGGGTGATGATCTCAAAGGCGCCGTTTTGGTCCAGGTCCTTACTTTGTTTGTAAATTTCTCCCTTGCGATAAAGACGCACGACCTCCATGTTGCCGTCTCCGTCCAGATCGTGGCGGCTCTCCTTGGGAAGACCGTCTTCGTCGTAAAAGGTGATCCTTTCGATCTTTCCGTTCCCGTCGTCATCAGTGCTTCTTTCAACAGGTTTGTCATCCCGAAAGATCTGCCGGACATTCACCTTGCCATCCCCGTCTGTATCCTTGGTGGAACGGAACAGTTTTCCGTCCTTTAAATAGTAAACCGAATCCAGTTTGCCGTCTGCCGTAGTGTCCCTTTGCATCTTCAAAGGACGCTCCTCAGAATCAAACTCAATGATTTGATCGAGAAGGCCGGTCTCAGTCGAGACCCGTTTGTGTTGTATCCTTTTTCCGTCTCGGAAATAATCCCACGCGTCCACCTTCCGGTCATCATTGGTGTCTCTTTCGACCCTTAAAACATGCTCACCCACATAATACTGGAACCGGTCCATGATCTCATCGGCATTGCTGTCGATCTCCAGCCTAATGAGTTTGCCCTTCTTGTCAAAGTGGGTTATTTGGTCAATCTTTCCGTCCTCATCGGTATCGCGCTCGACAATGTCCTCCTTGGCCAACGCCCATGGAGGCAGTGCCGGGACGACACAGGTGATCACAATCAGACAACAGATAAAGCAGATCATAGGAAATCCCCGACAACCACAAAAAAAGCCGGGTAGACATCACAGGCTTCTTGCCCGTCAGCCTTCCTGGCTTTCTGTTTCTGCTCTAAAAATTAGGTTGTGTGGAAACTAAGCTCTTTTATGAAAAGCGCACCTTCTGGATGCATTTATACTATAAAGCATGACAAATAGAAAAAGTGGTGTCAACCACTTAATGCTGCTCCATTTCTCCTGCTGCGGCTTGACATTTGCAAGCACGTTAATCAATTTTTAGTGAGCAAACATCATGCCAAGGAAGACAATTTTGACGATTCCTTTTATTGTCAAGTGGTTATACCTTGCTCCGCGAAAAACCGGTCCGCAAGAAGTGGTATTCCCGGTTATATATTGTGAAAAGAAATGCCCACTTTGAGTGTTTTCTGTGACATACATGCAACAGATAGGCTGCCAAGGCGACAGGCGCTTTTTTTCTGAGTCTGCACGATATTGACAGCCGCGTGCTATGGCTGCTAAGTTTATATTGATCACAAAAACCGGATCTTGTGGCCACCAGGGCAGTGTGGCCGCCTGAGTCCCGGTTGTGAAAGGCTCTGGCCGTGAAAGATCTAAAAAAACTCCTTGAATCGCATCCACTGGAGGCCTCTGCCGCTTGCCGGATTGATTGTGGCGGCACCCTTGACATCAAGACCTTTTACTATCCACTGAGTCACCTTTCTCCCTGCACTTTCAATGTGGGGTTAGGAATGAAGACCCGGGTACGACTCCTTCCTTACGAATCCGGCCTTGTGAAGGTCTCTTCAAAGGGTTTTCAAACCGAGGTGCACGAGGCCGACAGGGCCCCGTTTAATTCTCCTTTGGGTCTGATCTTTGCCGCGGCAGCCTATTTCAGGGTGGCAGGGATTCATATCCAGATCACATCCCAATCCCCGCCGCGAAGCGCACTGGGGGGTTCTTCCTCGGCGGTTGTAGCCTTGATAGCCGCGCTCTCTATGGCCTTGGATAATCGAGTGAGCCAGAGAAAAACCGTGCTTCTGGCCCATGCCATTGAGGAGGCGGTCGCGGGCGTGCCTTGCGGGATTCAGGACCAGCTTGCCGCAGCATACGGAGGCATCCATGCTTGGTATTGGCCGTCCGAGCCCTCCGAGCCCCCCTTTAAAGGGGTTGAGGTGTTGACCAAACGGGACTACAAGGCGTTTGAAAGCCGCCTTCTGATAGCCTATTCCGGTGTGCCTCACGAGTCCTGCAGTGTCAACAGCAAGTGGCTCCAGCAGTTTGTGCAGGGCGAGGAAAGGCACCTTTGGGCCGAGATTGTCAGCGCCACAAAGGCATTTATCAAGGCCTTGGGCGTGAAGGATTGGGCATCTGCTGTGAACGCCGTGAACAAGGAAGTCGAGATCAGGAGAAAAATGACCCCTGAGGTTTTCGACGAACTGGGGAAAACGCTGCTAAGTAGCGCCCTGTCCCATGGTTGCGGGGCAAGATTCACGGGCGCAGGAGGAGGAGGATGCATCTGGGCCTTGGGTGAGGCAGAAAATATTGAGAAGTTACGTTCAGCGTGGACTGACATATTGTCCCAGAGGGAAACCGCCAGGCTCCTGGAGGCAAGGGTTGATCCAAAGGGACTTGAGGTGACTTAGGTCTCGCACAAGAATAAGTTCGCATTTTCAGGAATCGAGGCGCACGCATGGCAAGGCGCGAGGAGGGCGAATAGCACAAGCTATTTAACCGACGAGCAAGGCTGCCAGACGGGATGGGTAGGCGCATCAAAACGTGAAGTTATTTTTGCGCGAGCCCTAAGTATTGACGGCGCTTATAATCATGGGGTATAGTAAATAAATTTTGCCAATCAGTTGTACACAGGAGGTCCATTATGTTTGGATTAGGCGTACCGGAAATCCTTATCATTGCACTGATCATCCTGCTTATCTTTGGGGCAAAGCGGCTTCCGAGCATCGGCAGCGGCCTTGGCCAGACAGTGAAGGAGATTAAAAATATCAAAAAGGAGATGAAGGACGACAAGGAATCAGTAAAGAAAAAACAGATCGAGGGAAATGAAGACTCGGCATCAGAAGGCAAATCTCTTGAAGGCAAGATAGTCGACTCACTTCAAAAGAAGGTCACTGACAAAGTTGTTGGACACGTTCCCGTCATAAGGCAGGCCAGGCAACTCAAAGACAAAGCCGACAAAATAAAAAAGCTGGTCAGTTGAGAAAAAAATCATCCGCAACGCCTTTTTCTGCATTCGATTGCAGGGATTACGGCCGAGGATGCCTCTGAGTGTTCCGGATATCCCCCTGCCCGTCAATGGCCAGTCGAATCCCTTTAACACCTGCCGCCTCCGCGATGCCGCCAGACCTAAATCACACCCTTATCGGGCCTCTGACCGCACAGGAAATCAACTAAACCCTAACGTTGCAAAAGTCGAGGATGCCGTAGCTCCAAGACGTCAAAGGTGAAGCTGTAGTAGTTTACCGCGAACCCTTGACAACGCAGGAGATGCGGTATCATCGGCTTTCCCGAAGGGTAAACAACATGGCA
>JAFGFW010000185.1 GCA_016930875.1 Deltaproteobacteria bacterium
AATCAGGAAAAGTAGCCCGTCACCGCTTCGTTTTATTGTCTCGGCATACTCGATCTGCTCGTCATTCAGCTTGGTATCGAGCAGCATCTCCGTAAAACCGATCACACCGTTCATGGGCGTGCGGATCTCATGGCTCATGTTGGCCAGGAACTCGCTCTTGGAAAAGTTAGCAAATTCGGCCAGTTCCAATGCTTCCTCTAGTTTCAGGTTGCTAGCTTCCAACGCCTTCAGTATTTTCAGATATTCCGCGGTGGTCTCTTCGTGTTGCTGTTGAACCACTGCAAGCTCATTCTCTTTGTGCTTCAGTTTAATCTCTGAGGCCTCGAGTAACTGTTCTAGTTGTGCATAATCCCGTTCCTTCTTACTCATTTTACAGCCATCCTGCCGATTTCAAGTCCGAAATTTTCTTCTGAACGTCTTCCACTATAAGATTCATCGCCATTCCTTTGATCCCCAGCTCCTTTAGACATTTGTAATATAGACGCTCGTCCTTTTTGTAAGGTGCATCACAGTACCCAATTTCATTCCTTTGACAAACATAGTCTGAAATATACAATGTAAGAATGAATCTCTTAGATTCGCCCTCAGCCTTCTCTGGGTCATGATGGGACCCTATAGCCTTAACTAATTCATAGGGAAATTCCCAGCTATCAGCTATTTCTCGTCCAATATCTGAATGATTAAAACCTAGGGTTTTCTCTTCCGTATCTGGCAGATTCTGTCTGTTCCTTTTCGACTCCTCAAGAGCCAACCGAAATTCGTTCTGGAGGAATTGATCTTCTGCTATAATACCTAAGTCATGCAACAAACCCGCCACATATATGTTCTCTCCTGGCTGCCTAAATTCCTTTGTGTAAGTCAACTTGCTACATAGGGCAACTGCAAAGCTGTGCTCCCATAACGCAGGTCTCGAATAATCTTCATAGCTGGAATTGTCCTGAAACACCTCGCTGACCTTTTGACTTATTGCTAACTCTCTTACAGTATTGAATCCAACGCACACAATAGCGTCTTGTATCGCATGAATTTTTCTTCGGTAACCGTAATAAGCTGAATTGGCGCGTTTCAGTAATCTTGCTGATAAAGGAGGATCTTTGTCAATTACGTCTTTTAACTCCTTTGCACCGGAATTGGGATCGTTTATTATTTCTACAAGTTTTGTTACCACCTGTTTGATAGATGAAATATCAGACTTATCAATCTTTCCAACAAGTCGGGCAAGCTTGTCATTGGAACTCACTGAGCCGTCATGGTCCCCAACGTGGGAAGATATCTCTTCGGTAGACCCTTTGGCTATTGGCAACTTATCTTGTTGAGCTGTTTCCGTCATGATCTGCCTCTCATTGAAGGTGCTTGTCACTACATTTTTATTCAAGGTAAGTGCCTTGAACGGGGACACTAATCCTCCCTCTACGGGACGCAGGAATCATGCCGAAATGTCACAAAAGGCTAAATATCAGTAAGGTCAAGTGGTTAAGGCCGTTGACATCAAGTCTTTGAGCATGGAAATCCAGGCGATGTGTCAGATCGTTGACACTTGGCGACCGAAGTCTGAGCATGTCCGAAGATCGTGTTCGCGTGGTTTATAGGAAAGGTAAGATGAGGCTCACTGATGAATTGGGAGACATTTGGGACGTCCTTGACTTTTTTAATCTAATTTCGTATGTAAGGATAAATCAGATTGAAAGAAACTGAGCCATGCCAAGAAGAGCCAGGCTGGTCAGGGGGCATAAGTAGATAACTAAGGTTCTATGAGCCGAAAGTTGTCTTCTTCGGCATACTGTTCGCCTCTTTTTACGGCGTACCCCACTCCGGGCTGGGTCATCCCAAGATGCCTGGATAAGTCCGTCAACGCGTATCCCGGTTCCCTCACCGCCAACATCATGTCAAACTAATTATATATTGATGTCCGTCCCGCTTGAGTTTCCTGAATTGGTTTTCTTCTGCCATCTTTTCTCCTCGCAACGACGATCTACTTACCGCCGATTGGCAGATTCCCAGGCGCCCGGCTATCTCAACCGTGGCCATACCCAATTGTAGATTCGAAAAGGCCGGTCGAACCCGGACCATATGGATATATAATGGAAACGACCGTTGAGGATACAGGCTGGGCACGAAAAACAGTCGATACGGATCATCGTAAAAGTTGCCATTCATGTGTTAGTCATGTATTGAGGTTTTTATACATACAAGTGGAGGGACTGCAATGGAAAAATACCCAGAAAAAAAAGATGACATATCCATTGTGCTCTGCGGCGCCGCCGGGCAAGGGGTTCAGACCGTCGAACAGCTTTTGACCCATCTGTTCAAACGGTCAGGCTACAATCTTTTCGCCACCAAAGAGTATATGTCCAGAGTCCGCGGCGGCAGCAATTCAACAGAATTGCGCGTCTCATCATGGAGGGTTCAGGCGTACTTGGACAGAATCGATATCCTGTTTCCCCTGAGCCGCGAGGCCATGAAACATGTGGAGCACAGGGTTACGGGAGAAACCATTATCCTGGGTGAAAAGGAGAAGCTTCTGAGTCCTGATGGCAGCCAGGACATGGCCATCATCGATATTCCACTATCGGATATCGCCTCCAAGATCGGGGGCGCCATATATGCCAATATCATAGCAACAGGGGTCATCGCCGCCCTTTTTGACATGGACAGGCAAAGCATAATCGATGACCTGAGCAGGCGTTTTTCTAAGAAGGGCGACACGGTCTTGGCCAATAACATACGTGCCATCGAGCATGGTTATGACATTGGCCATGGCCTGATACGTTCCGGGGCTGTGACCATTACGATGAAGAAGCATTCGGACGTGGCCGACGACATCATTATCAGCGGCGGAGAGGCCGTCGGCATGGGAGCCATTGCCGGAGGATGCAATTTCATTTCCTCCTACCCCATGACGCCGTCAACCGCTGTCCTGACATTCCTTGCCCAGCAATCAAAGGCATTCGACATCATCGCAGAGCAGGCAGAAGATGAAATAGCGGCTATGAACATGGCCATAGGGGCGTGGTATGCCGGAGCAAGGGGCATGGTGACGACCTCGGGCGGGGGCTTCGCCCTTATGACCGAGGGATTGAGTCTCGCCGGCATGATGGAATCGCCCATGGTGATCCATCTGGCCCAGAGGCCGGGGCCGGCAACGGGCTTGCCGACGAGAACGGAACAGGGTGATCTCGATCTGGCGCTCTATGCAGGACATGGCGAATTCCCGCGGATTATTTTCGCTCCCGGAACACTGCAACAGGCCTTTGAACTGACGGCCAAAGCCTTCAACCTGGCGGACAAATACCAGGTGCCGGTGTTCATTCTCACCGACCAATATTTCATCGATTCCTATTACAACACCCCGAGAATCGATGTGTCGGGCTGCGAAATCGAAAGATATATCGTTGCCACTGAGAAGGGTTATGCGCGATATGCCCTGACCGAAAACGGCATTTCACCTCGGGGGATCCCCGGAGACGGCAAAGGGTTGGTTGTCGTTGACAGCGACGAGCATGACGAGGCAGGACATTTGACGGAAGATCATCATGTCAGAATCAGCATGGTGGACAAACGTCTCGGGAAAACGGCACTTTTGCAGCAGGAGGCCGTATTTCCCGAGGTTTTGGGAAAAAGCGCCTGCAAAACGATGATCGTCTGCTGGGGATCTACATTCACCATCGCCAGCGAGGCGATCCGGCGCCTGGGGCGGGACGATATCTGTCTCGCTCATTTCAGCCAGGTTTACCCGCTCCACCCCCGTACGGCGGACATTTTGAGCAAGCCAGACCGGCTTGTGATAGTGGAAAACAACGCCACATCCCAGTTTGCACGGGTACTCAAAATACACGCGGACATTGATATGAAAAGGAAGGTTGTCAAGTATAACGGGCTGGCCTTTTCGGTGGAAGAACTCGAGAACGGACTGGGCGAATTGTTATAGAAAGGAGGCCTCTCATGGATATAAAGGGTTATGACATGGGCCATATTGATATCGGCTGGTGTCCCGGCTGCGGTAATTTCGGCATTCTGTCCACACTGAAAAATGCCCTTGCCGAACTGGACATTGCCCCTGAAGAACTGGTGGTGGTTTCAGGAATCGGGCAAGCAGCCAAAATCCCCCATTACCTGAAATGCAACGCCTTCAACGGCCTTCACGGAAGAGCACTGCCCGCTGCGGTGGCTATCAAGGCCTCTAATCCCGAACTGATCGTGATCGCTGAAAGCGGTGACGGCGACATGTACGGTGAGGGCGGGAACCATTTTATCAGCACCATCCGCAGAAACCCGGACATGACCAATATCGTTCACAACAACATGGTATACGGTTTGACCAAAGGCCAGGCGTCGCCCACAAGCCAGAGAGGTTTTGTCACGCCGGTGCAGGTGAACGGCGTCATTCTAGAACCATTCAATCCGATTGCTATTGCCGTGGCGCTCCAAGTGTCATTTGTTGCACGGGCCTTTATCGGCGATACGGATATGACCAAGGAGATCATCAAAAAGGCCATATCCCACAAAGGGTATGCGCTGGTCGATATATTTCAACCGTGCGTATCGTTCAATAAGACCAATACGTACGAGTGGTTCAAGGAAAACACCTACTATCTCGATGACGCATACGACCCTGGCGACAGAATCCGGGCGTTTGAAAAAGCAGTGGAAACCACTAGGTTTCCACTTGGTGTTATTTATGCCAATCCGGACAAGGCCACCTTCGAGGCAAGCCTCAACGTCTACAGCCAAGACCCCACGCCCGTCGTTCGTAGGAAAAGGGATCTGGCGGCATTGCAGCAGGTCATGGACAGGAAAAGGGATTTGTAGCCTGCAGGGCAGGCGGTTTTGCAATGGAGTTGTTTAAAAAGGAAGATGTCCGTCGGTGAGTCGGTCTTTTCGCTCCGGTGAATTTGGCAACCAGTCCTGTGTTTTCCCATCAACCAGCGGGGAGGGTTAGGATAATGAACCCTGAACAACTGCGACAATACATGGAGAAGAACAAGGAAAGCACCTACCTGGTTGTGGATGTGAGACAACCTGAAGTAGTATGTACAAGGGCATATCCCCGGGGCCAAACTGGTTCCCTTGAGGGAGCTTCTGGCAGATATCTCGGGCCTGCCTGTTGACAAAGACCTGGTCTTTTACTGTCACAGTGGCGGGCGATCAGCTGCGGCAACTACGCTTGTTTCGGAAAAAGTCGAAAAACATATTCGATCTGGAAGGGGGCATCATGGCCTGGGACGGCCGGACCGTGCCGGATTATCCCAGGGTCCAGATTTTTGACAAATGTTTTTGGTGTACTTTAAAGTGGACGATGTTTTACCGCTGATTGGATCGGGTGAGAAGAAAAGCAAGGCATAAGCTAACGGATGTTCTCTCGCCAAGGCGGTAATGGGCGCTTCTTGGGGAGGTCTATGATTTTATGCTATTCGGCCTTATACCAGTCTTAATTGGTTTTCTTCTGCTATCTTTTCTCCTCGAAACGACGATACATTTACCGCCGATCGCTAGATTTCGAGGCGCCCGGCTATCTCAACGGCATTGATTGCAAATTGTCGATTCGCCCAGAAATAAAAGATTTGCTATCGCCCAGGATCCTTCCATCGCGTTTCAAAATTACCTTCTTCGCCCAACATAAAGCATCAAATTATAGACATCGCAAAGTGTCTCAGAAAACCCCGTTCGCAGGAAACCGGAAGCCTCCGGCAAAGGCTTCGTCACTTTTCTCTACGGATTGTAAAAGGATGCTGTTCTTGGAGGGGCGGGACGCGGGATCATGTCACGAATGGATGACTTTCAGCTTGCCATCGATGAGCTGTTTATGGCTGAGGCGGAGCAACTTGGCCAGTTTGTGCATCAGGTAGTCTTCGTGCTTGTCAAGGGTGCCGTCCGTATAGGCGATCCGCCAGACGGTCTCAATGATCTCGAGCTTTTCTTCCATCGCATAATTCTGATTGATGCGATTTGTAAACTGCCATAAGTCGATGCTTCCTTGAAGTTCGACATGGGAAGCCTCAAGCAGGGCCTTGCAATGTTCATCAGACAGATCATAATCGCTTCTTAACACGGCCACGATGTGGTCTGTTTCCGAGGGGCTGAACTCGCCGTCTATCTGGGCCATCTCCAGAAACAGGGCGCACGTAGCAATTCGAATATCGTGAGATGTTGCTTTGTCTTGCTCGCCACTGTCCCCTTTGGTACTTTTTCCGAAAAATTTCTTCAACAGATCAATCATCGTCCTGTTCTCCTCTACGTTACGAAGCCCTCTTTTCAAAAAGGGACTACTCCATGAATATTAGCGCCCATCCCTGCAGAGGTCAAGGGCGGAGACATCTCCCAAATCCGCCGCTTGAATTTGGACAGGCTTTTCCAGTGGTTTTTTGGAGCCATTTTGTCGCCTGTGCAGGTTTTTAGTAAATCCCTGCCCCGAGCCGCGGGACACATCTATAACACGCTAGAAATAAGCTGAAATTACACACAGCTATCCCACGGTTTTTCCAGTGTGTGAAGTTTTTGTTCTCCGGGTCATGCCGAAATTCCGGGCGATAGCACCGCTATCTTCGCCCGAATATCGAGTAACCATTTTAATGACCGATTGCCTTTGCTCAAACGCACCAGCAGGTACCGCGAGGTATCCACCACTTGTGCTGCCAAGTTAATCAGAGAAAAACGGATCGCCTTCATTCGTTTGGGACCCCACGATTGCCCGAACACCAGGCGTTTCATTGTAGCATTTAGGTTCAAAGCCAACATCATGATCCACCACCAAGCGGCATTTTCACCAAAGTCGCCTGAGGGCAGTTTGCCGCCGGCCAAACCGCTTATTCTCACCCACCTCACAATACTTGAGCAAATTGTGTTGATAGCCCGCAGTGTCCGAACGCATCCGCACTGTCTTTATGCCTTCAGGCAGCAAACTCAATGCTTCTTTAAAAACCAGCAGTTGTTCATAGCGCGCCGGAATATTGCCGTCGCGAAACTCTGTATGAACAACCATCGCCTGCTCAAACCACCAGGTATTGATGGGTTGGTAGGCCTTAAAGCTCTTGTAGCAAAAAAGGGCATCTAATTTGTCCGTCTCCAACAGCGTTGCGTCTGTATCCAATGTGGCAGTATCTTCAGGATTGTTCTTTTGCACAAAAGCTAAAAAATTCCTGTTCACTTTTAAAAAACTACGCAAATGCTCGTTAGCAGCCGGAATAAATGCCTTGCCCGGTTGCCGATGTTTGTCCTGCTCACTATCATGAAATGCTGATAAATACCGAAACACCGACGAGGGAGAAGGAACCGATCTACGGCCTTCTTTAACCCAGCGACGCTCTAAAGCTCGACGGGCTTGGCGTGACATACCCTGCATGTATGTCCTTCGCAAAACCCGACAAAATCCTTCGTCGGCCTCAAGAATATCCAGATCATCCACACAGTCCCCACCAGCAAGGTTCAACAGCACAAGCGATGTCACCACCTGTGCGTCGGTCCACCCACGGCCTGCTCGCACCGCCACGTGTTGTTCTGCGGACCTCGACAGCCCCATTACCTGAGCCAAATCCAAATAAACCGGCAGCCCCCTCATACCTCCAAATTGCCGTTGCTCTTCGTACTTGAAAGCAAGAACCCCTTGTGCCATAGTCGTGTCACCTCGTTGATGATAGATTTGTTTGTGCAAACACAGTCTATCTGCTTGATTTATCAAGCACAACGAGGTTTTTTATTTTTTTTGCCGGTGAATCAAGGCTCACGAACGAAGAAACATCGTTGACGACTATCGAGACCGGCGGGATATTGTCTCCCGTCAACAGGAACAAGAGCTTTAGATCGCAACAATCAAGTCGGCAGTGCAATTTTTTTGGCGACTATTGCGTTCTGCTGCTTTTTCTTTCGCCGCCTTGGAGACACCAAGAAAAGCCAAGCAGGTTAAAAAAAGTCCAGGATGTCACCCAAATACCCCCGGTGGGCTTTTCCCGATTGACATTGAAAGAAGTCAAAAAAGTCAAACCTGTCCCCAAGGTCCGTCATGCCACCCCCTTCTAGGCCGATAATAAATCGCGGAGACTGCGTTATGCGATTTGTAAATCGGAATGGATGGTCACAATGCCCAAGTATCCATCCACCGAAACGATATCGCCCGTCTTGACATAGTTGGTAACTTCTGGAACGCCGGTTACACAGGGCAGGCCGTATTCTCTGGCGATAATGGCGCCATGAATGAGCATACCGCCTCTTCGTTCCACAATGCCGGAAGAAAGCGGCACAACGAATGTCATGGTGGGGTCCAAGGCATCACAAACCAAAACATCTCCTGTCTTGAAATCAACTAATTCTGACGCCGTATCTATGACGCGGGCCTTGCCTTTGGCAATGCCCGGTCCTGCCGGTTGCCCAACCAGTTGCCTGGTCTTTATCTGCATTGCTCTCTGAGGGCTTTGTGGGGATTGCTCAAGGGGTTGCGGTGCTTTTGGGGTGTATTCCGGATTATTCAAGGCACTAAGCACTTCATCTGCTGCAAGGCGGCTGGTGGGGATTTCCAGACGTTTTTCTATGCGATGCCTGCCTTCGTCCACGGCCCTTACCATTTGTCGACGAATCCGACCGATATAGATATTGTCGTCATCTCTGAGTCGGTAGCTGGCTCGGC
Organism: Deltaproteobacteria bacterium; assembly: GCA_016930875.1. NCBI lineage: Bacteria > Pseudomonadati > Myxococcota > Myxococcia > Deltaproteobacteria bacterium. The sequence goes on from JAFGFW010000185.1 coordinate 8,618, forward strand.
CCAAGGCGAGAAGGTCGGAGCCAAAGCCCTGGTCTTCTGCTGTGAAACGGTCCAAAAAGGCTTCTGTGAGGCTGCTTGCGTCCGTGACAGAACGGGGTTTTTCTTTGGGCAAGTTGTCGGCCATTTCCAAGAGGAGTTTTACAACTCCGTGACGACCTTGTCGGCATTGGTCCCTTCCACAGGCCAAATCACCAAACTGTTCCAAAAATTCCGTTAAAGCCCCATGGAACTCCCTTAGTTCTTCCGGTAAGTGGTCATCCGATATGGCCTCATTGTCCCAGGAGGCAACAAGGGCTGTATTATCTCTAATCATGGAAGCCATCTTTGCAAGCATAGCATTTCTTTTCAGGGCTAGCATATCCGTGGCGCCAAGAAGACGCATAAATTCGTATGGATCATCCGGCCGCATCATTCTATTGTAAACTTCCCCGAAAAGGCGCATTCCGTGTGCCATGGGAATAAAGTCATCCCAGTAGGTTTTTGACCATTTTTCGTATATATCAGAACGGTTTTGAATTTCCTCCGCCAGTTGGGTATCGGAAAGGGCATCAAAGGTCTGTTGGGATAAGCGCTGGACCTCCTTCTCCATGGCCGGCAGCAGGGTGTCTTCGATACGCATGCGTAGCGCCTTGAGATTGTCGAAACTCCTGTGGAGGCTCAAATACCAGCTTCGCTCATCCTTGCCGGTCTGACCCGGCGCCGTAGTAATCGGTCGGGATTGAAGCACGTATAGCCCGTCGTCCAAAAAGGTCCACTCCACATCCTGGGGGCTTCCAAAAAATGTTTCCGCCTGTAGAACGAGCTGAAAGACTTGGGCTATTTCGTCGTCATACAAGGGAGGGCTACTTTGCTGGGCTGGCGACAACGGTTGAAGACGCACTTGGTTCCCAGCGGGCAACATGGCTTCATGCCTCTTGACAGGCTGGTGCGAGACTATCTTTTCGGTGTTTCGGTCAATGATCCATCTGTCGGGTTCAACTATGCCATCCACCAGGCCCTGATTTAGACCGTGCACCGCTTCAATAACCGCCTGTGTGACATCGTTGGGATCTGTTCCGAAAGCGACTCCGGAGCGATCTCCCAAGACCATTTCTTGAACCACGACGGCCATGGCACTCTTCTCTACATCGAGCCCGACCTCCTGACGGTACAGCAACGCACGGTCTGACCACAGTGACGCCCAGACGAGCTTGATGTGCTCGAGAATGGCCTCAGGACCTTTAATGTTTACGTAGGACTCATGGAGGCCGGCAAAAGAGGCGGCAGCTGAATCTTCGCCAGGGGCAGAAGAACGGACCGCCGTCGGGTTGGAAGAAAAAGCAGATTTCAAGGGGCCTTCAATCTGTTTCTTCAGGTCTGGGGGGATGGGGGTTTTAAGAAACATGTTTTGAAGACGCAGGGCCATATCCCACAGTTCTTCCCACCGCATATCCTCAAAACGTTTGCGATGAAGTTGCAAAAAGATACGGTCTTTTAATCCTGTATGACGCAGGTAAGAGACATAAGCTTCGGTGGTGATGCACATGGCAAAAGGCACAGGCATGCTGTTTTTAAACATTTCAGCAAGCGCATAGGCTTTACCGCCCACCCGGGCTTTGTCTCCCATATGAATGTCTGCGATAGAAAGGATCATGGGCCTGAAGGCATTTGGAGTTCCACAACACTTTGAAATTGTTTTACTATATCGTATTTGGCGACGTCTATGCGAATCAAAGCGCAAGACGGGGCAGAGACAAAGGTTTTCAAGCCAGGATGTTTTGCCACATAAATTGCCAGCAGTGTTTCCTTTTCTGGTCCCGTCACTTCCTCGGCCGTTCCAATGGCCATGACCGCCGTGGCTTCGGAAAAGTCCTTCGTTATATTACGTCTATTGTCGATGGTCATGGCCACAGACGGGTTTTTGCTAAGATTGGCAAACTTCCTGGTCTCTCGTCGTGTGGCAAAAACCAGGTGCTTCAAATCGTTGGTGGCTGCAAAGGCCACCAGATTGGTGAACGGCTGTTGCTCCCGTACAGTGGCAACAATCGCCAGATTCTGGACCGCAAACAACTCGGTCAAGAACAACTGGAGCCTTGATGGGTCATGCTGGATGTCTTGCCTGTCCGATGGACGGGTCATATTATCTTTACCCTGTCGTTTTAGGTCTTCTGAAAGTAAATGGATTAGCAAAAGCTTTTCCTAGCGGCCCTATTTTGTTATGTTCTTTGTTCAGATGTCAAGGGGGGTTAAAAAATAAGGATACCCCTGTGTAACCTTATCGATGATTCTCTTCGCGAATAAAGGTTATGATCCAACCAGAGAGAATTCAACGGCTTAATAACAAAAAGATTGCTAAAGGTAGATACGTGCTCTACTGGATGCAGGCCTCACAAAGGGTTTTGTGCAATCATGCCCTGGAATATGCCATCCGTGAGGCAAACGACCTAGGACAACCCGTGGTCGTCCTTTTTGGCATTACCGATCGGTTTCCCGAGGCCAACGCCCGTCATTATACCTTCATGTTACAGGGGCTGCGTGATGTCCATGAGGGCCTTAAGAAGCGAGGCATCCAGTTTGTGGTAATACTTCAATCCCCGGAAAAAGCGGCAACGTCCTTGGCAAAAGCGGCATCCCTGGTTGTCACAGATCGAGGGTATCTGGCAATTCAAGTGGCTTGGCGAACTCATTTTGCCAGCAAAGCCCCCTGCCTGGTTGTACAGGTGGAAAGCGATGTGATTGTGCCAGTAGAAAAGGCTTCAGAAAAAGAAGCATACACCGCCGGGATTCTGAGACCCAAATTGCAGAAACAACTGAAACGTTATTTGGTGTCGCTAAACGAGACACCGGTCAAGCGCGATTCGTTGGGGTTTCCACTCGGTGGGGTGGTTGTAGAAAACGAAAACACTATCCTCTCAAAACTCTCCATTGATCGTGCCGTGGGGCCGGTGGCGTCATATGAAGGTGGAACTGGGAAAGCAATCGCGTTATTGAAAGCATTCATTGAAGAGAAGCTAAAGCACTACGCAGACCTAAGAAGTGATCCCAGCCTTGATTTAGGCTCTCACATGAGTCCTTATCTTCATTTCGGACACATTTCCCCATTGACCATTGCGCTAAAGATTCGAGAATCCAGGGGAAAACCGCGACAATCCAAGAAATCCTTTTTGGAAGAACTCATCGTCCGTAGAGAACTCAGCATGAACTTTGTGCACTACAACCCACGTTATGATTCGATAAAGTGCCTGCCTGATTGGGCGACTAAGACCTTAGAAGAGCACAAGAAGGATCGCCGGGAGTTTGTTTACACCCTGAGTGAGTTTGAGAAGGGCCTCACGCACGATCCCTACTGGAATTCTGCCCAGCAAGAGATGGTGTTGACTGGCAAAATGCACAACTACATGCGTATGTACTGGGGAAAGAAGATTTTGGAATGGAGCAAAACACCTGCTGAAGCCTATCAAATCGCCCTGCGACTGAACAACAAGTACGAGTTGGACGGGAGAGACCCCAACGGCTTTGCCGGTGTCGCCTGGTGTTTTGGAAAACATGACAGGGCATGGAAGGAACGGCCGGTCTTTGGCAAGGTTCGTTATATGAATGCCGCCGGGCTCAAGCGAAAATTCAATATAGATGCCTATGTTATGCGGATAATGAGGTTAACCAAAGACACATAGATGATCAGCATGGTATTGCCCAGCATTGAAACCAGCAAGATCGTAAACGCACCGTCGAGTGTATTGTGGCGAATTCTAACAGACACGACGCAGTGGGTGAACTGGGGCCCTTCCATTCGGGAAGTCGAGTGTTCGGAAAGACTTATTGAACAAGGATCCAGGGGACGAGTAAAAACGGCCTTGGGGTTTTGGCTGCCTTTTGAGGTGACAGATTTTGTCTCTGGTCGATATTGGTCCTGGCGTGTTTCGGGAATACCTGCCACTGGACACCGGATTGAGCCTTTGGCCGAGAAGATGTGCCGGCTGGCCTTTGAAGTGCCTTTTTCCGCAGTGCCCTATTTGGGCATATGCGCCATCGCCTTGAGGCGTATCGCATCGATTGCGGAACTGTATTGAAGCCCTCCGGCATATAGAACCAGGATGTCTTGGCTGAATTAAAACGATGGGACAGTCCAATAATTCAAGACGGATTTTTGGCCTGGCGCTATGTGCTTGTTTTCTATTGACCTTTGCTCAGTGTTCAGGGAGAAAAAGCGACGTGGCAGGTATCACCGACGGAAAACTCGCCCAGTGTCCCGATTCACCCAATTGCGTCTCTTCTCAAAGCGAAGACCCGTCCCATTTCGTTGAACCCCTGCGCTATAACGGTTCCCTTTTGGCGGCGAAAAAAAAGCTTTCACGCCTTCTCGCATCCATAGGTCGCGTAGAAATGATCACCGAAGAAAGAAACTATTTTCACGTCACCTTTACCTCCGGGGTTTTTCGCTTTGTTGATGACGTGGAATTCTATTTCGTAGACGGCGCCCCTCTAATTCATGTCCGATCGGCGTCTCGCTTGGGTTATTACGATCTCGGTGCGAATCGCAGACGAATTGAAAAAATCCGAAAGGCTTTTGTATCTATAGACTGACGTTGTTTTTTCGAAGGTAAGCACGGACGATCCGGAGTATTTTGACACCACGGGGCCAACACCTTCGATTGCATGGAAATCGGTAAGGACTTCCACAAGCTGCTCGTTCTGGAAGATCTTTTTTGGTCCTAAAATGACAGGTTGAAGGAAAGTCCTAAAAACACCGCCGAATCGTAGTCCGATTCGCTAAGCTCGTTTCCCTTTTCATCTTCCAAGCGAAGCTCACCCCCCAAATTAACACCCGCCAGAAGGCTTGCCCGGGTTTTCCGGTTGAATCGGTAAGAGACAGCGCCAAAAACAGGAAATGACTCATCGTTTCCGATCCCGTTGGGAGCGACGCCATCCTTGTCGAGCCGAAACCGGAGTCGTTCATAGCGTCCGCCAAGGGAAAGGTTCAGGGAGTCTGTGGCCTTCCAATTCAGCGTCAAGCCTGGCCCCAGGGTGGCACCCACACCGCGACCGGTTCCCAGGCTCAGGTGATCTGTGATTTTCCAGTTGACAATCAAGACGGGGAATACACTTGCGTCATCTTCGATCTGGGAGATCACTGCGATACCCGGACCGATGGTAAGTTTGTCACTGAAACGGTAGGAAAATCCGGCAAAACCGCCCCCGGAGAACGCCTCATCAATGTCGGCGTCACTCTCCGCCGTCGTACGGATCGTTGGGATGACAAAAACAGACCAATGATTGTCATATTCTAATCGCATGGGCACACTAAACCGAAATGAATGGATATTGTCCCAGGGCTGCAAACCGGCAAAGCCACTTTCGCCCGAAAAATCATACCGGTCAAAACCGTAGCCCAGGGCCAATGTGATACTTCTTCCATGCTCGGTCTTATGGGAAACCCCGCCCTTAATGAAAAGGCGATTCGTGTTGAATCTGCCACCTCCGTCCAGGTCGCTTTCAAACTGATTCACATATCCACCTCGTAAAAAAGTGGACCAACCTGATTTTGAGCCTGGGAATTTTTCCTCTCCCCGCGATTCCGCGACGCCCCCTAGGGATGACAACATGGTAAAAGCAGAGAACAAAAAAAACAGACAACGGCTTCTCATTCATTCTCCTTGTTTACGCCGGTCAAGATTCCGTTTGAAACTGGAAGGACATCAATTGGAGTTCGAAACGACCCCGTTAATCAAGAGTGACACCCTGTTCGGCCGCTCAACCTTGCAGTTGCTTTACATGAATGAGTTTTTCCGTTTCAAACCCCAGGGCTTTTGCTTTTTTAATCAACTCCGATTTCACGGATTGCTCCATATCCGGTTTTCTTGCCAAGATCCACAAATAGGATTTATTGGGGCCGCAAACGAGAGAATACGAATAATTTACCTTGTCGAGAGCGATGATATGATATCCACCATAAAAGGGGCCGAAAAAAGATACTTTTAGACTGGCGACATCTGGATCGGCTAAAAAGTACGCCTTGCCGATTGCCTCTTTCCAAGTGTTTGTTTTTGGATTAAATCCTCTGTTGACGACCTTGATACCACCGTCCTGTCGCAAGCTGTAATGTGCCGTTACTTGCTCAAGTCCTCTTTCAAAAGAGTGATCCAGTCTGGCTATTTCGTACCACGTTCCCAGATAACGATTTACATCAAAACTCTGAACGGGCTTAATATCGCCAGGAATCCCTATACATCCCCCACAAAACAGCGATAATAAAAAAATGAATTTTTTCATCTAGCTTTCAGGTTCCTCCATGACACCGCGAGCATAAGGATTCCGATTTTAAAGAAGTCTTTTTGTTGAATTGAAACATAAGTGATTTCACCCTGAGGGTCAAGACTGAAGCCGCAGCATGTTTTGTTCCTTCTCTTTTGGGGAAAATCGCATCAAGAAATACTGTCCTTTCTCACCCCAGGGCACTTGGGGGACATCTTTGACTTTTTTACCTAATTTCGTATGCAACGATAGATCAGATTGAAAGAAACTGAGCCATGCCAAGAAGAGCTGGGCTGGATGCCTCCGGAACCCTGCATCATGTCATTGTCCGTGGCATTGAACGAAGAAACATCGTTGATGACTATCGAGACCGGCGGGATATTGTCTCCCGTCAACAGGAACAAGAGCGTCAGGCCGCAACAATCAAGTCGGCACTGCAATTTTTTGGCGACTATTGAGTTCTGCTGCTTTTTCTTTCGCCGCCTTGGAAACACCAAGAAAAGCCAAGCAGGTTAAAAAAAGTCCAGGATGTCCCCGAGATGCCCTCTTTGCCACCGTCCGATATGCTTTTTTGATTCTATTGAGGTCTGCCGTTCTGTTAATACCTAAGACAAGATAGTAATCTATTGGCATGATATTGCTCCAAATATATGCCCGATTCCCGTTAAAGATACCGCGCCTACCCAGCCTTGACTGAAATCTTCCGTGGAACTGCCTTTTCTGCCTTGGGCAAAACCAACCTTAAAACACCATTTGCCATTTCTGCTTCAATCTTTGCCTGATCAATGGTATCGGAAAGAGAAAATTGTCTTATGTACCTTCCCGTTCTAAACTCCTGCAAAACATAGTTCTCATCCTTGCCTTCGGCAGGTTGTGCTTCGCCTGTCAAAGTGAGCACGTCTTGGTGAAGATCAATATCCAAATTTCCTGCTTTTACTCCTGGCATATCAGCTAAAAGGGTAATTGCTTTATCAGTTTCAAAAATATCTACAGCAGGTGTAAAGGTCAAACCAGGCCTTGTTTGTTCAGCAGAAGTGCTTACCTCTTGCTTGCCCTTCGCTTCAAGCGATCCGGCTTCATTTGCAGTCATTATATATTCCCTCCCTTCAAATCTCAGCTGTTTTTCGTCACATTATCCGGTTTTGACAGAAACTTGTTTTGGTTTGGCCGCTTCGGCTTTAGGCAGCACTACCGTTAATATGCCGTCTTTACATGTTGCTTCCACCTTACCTCCGTCGATTGGGCCGGGAAGTGAGAGGATTCTGCTGAAGGTGCCTGCCTCCCTTTCTTTTCTGTGATACTTTGCCCCTTTTTCTGCCGTGGGAATCTTTCGCTCCCCTGAAATTGAAAGGCCATCACCTGTAACAGAAATATCGAGTTCATCCGGCTTTACCCCTGGAAGCTCCGCACGAACGAAGTAGGTGTTGCTATTTTCCGTAAGGTTTAAGAGTGGAAATACTCCCGCACTAGGTTCCCTAAAAATCCCTCGTGAAAGCCCCCCGAAAAGCTTTTCCATGTCGTTTCGCATTCGATCCAGTTCGCCAAAGCTCGGCCACCTAAATCCTGACCACGCAGGTGTTCTTAAGATTGCCATGACTCATCCCTCCCTTCTGCTATTCTTTAGAGTTACAAAGTCTTTTTCCAGTACTCAAAAACATATGATGCGAAAACAGCAAAAATCCCATCGGCCGATGGTCTCTTTTGTATTTTTAATAATGCAACTTTTTTCTTTGTCAAGCGGCAGAACTCACGAACGAAGAAACATCGTTTACGACTATCGAGACCGGCGGGATATAGTCTCCCGTCAACAGGAACAAGAGCGTCAGGCCGCAACAACCAAGTCGGCACTGCAATGTTTTGGCGACTATTGAGTTCTGCTGCTTTTTCTTTCGCCGCCTTGGAGACACCAAGAAAAGCCAAGCAGGTTTAAAAAAGTCCAGGATGTCCCCGAAATACCCCCGTGCGGAATAGGGGCGCTTTTCTTGCCAAGATGAGTGATGTGCCACCACTTGAACGGGAAATAAATAGTGACATGGGAGGGTATTTCTTGTATTGGCGGGCTTGTGGGCAGGCCGTGGCGGGTAGGAGAGGCAAGGATAAGGAGGCGTGGGTGACACCATCGATCTCTTTTTGGGCGAAAAGGATAAAAACCGTATGAAGGAGTGCCTTCCGTGACCGTAGATATTGCCCTTGTGCTGGTGATCTTGGCCGTCTCCGTCGTGTTCCTTGTAACGGAATGGATTCCCATGGAGGCTGTGGCCCTTCTCACCCTTGGCGCTTTGGCCGTTTCCGGACTCCTCTCCCCGTCAGAAGCCCTGTCCGGATTCAGTAATCCGGCAGTGGTCACCGTCTGGGCCGTTTTCATCCTGAGTGGCGCCCTGACCAGGACAGGGGTTGCCAATGTTATTGGCCGTTATGTCCTTCGTGTAGGCGGGCGCGGCGAGATCCTTCTGTCCTCTGCCATCATGATCAGCGCAGGGATCATGTCCGCCTTCATGAATAATGTGGCCGTGGCAGCCCTCATGCTCCCGGTGATCATGGACATTGCCCATCGCACAGACCAAGCCCCCTCCAGACTCCTCATGCCCTTGGCCTACGGCTCTCTTCTAGGGGGTCTCACCACCCTCATCGGCACCCCGCCCAACATCCTGGTAAGCGATGCCCTGAGAGACAATGGTCTCAAAGCCTTTAAGCTTTTTGACTACACCCCCGTGGGTGTCGTGGTCATGGCGGCAGGCATGGCCTTCATGGTCTTGGTGGGACGGCGCCTTTTGCCGAAGCGAGATGTAAGAAAGGTATCCTCTGAAAGCGGGCCCCTTGATTTAAGAAAAGCCTATGACCTGGAGAAGCGCATGTTCCTCATGCGTCTGCCCGAAGATTCAGAACTTGCGGGAAAATCCCTTGCTCAAACCCGTCTGCGTTCATTGCTGGGACTAAACGTGGTGGCCATCACCCTTAAGGACCGGAGCATATTGGCGCCATCGCCGACAGAGCGCCTCAGGGGCGGGGATGCCCTTGTGGTTGAAGGAAACGCCGATCGCATAAAGGAACTCATGGATTGGTGCGAATTTACCCACGTCCACGAGGGGGTGGATATTCAAGACCTTTTCTCGCCGGGCGTTAAGATAGTGGAGGCCCGCCTGGCTCCAAGGTCGTCCCTGACAGGCAGGACCCTCAACGAGATAGGGTTTCGGCGTCGTTTCGGGGTGAACGTGTTGGCCACCAGGCGCGGCGCCAAGGTGAGACGGTGGGGCCTTCAGGATGAGGCCCTTGAGTCAGGGACCATCCTGGTCCTTCAGGGCATGGCAGACCCCCTGGAGGCCATAAGTGGAGACGCTGATTTCGAGCATGTTGAAAAGGTGTCACCGTCCACACTCACGGAGACTTACCGCCTTCATGAGCGCCTCCTCACCATGGAGGTTCCCGACGATAGCGCCCTGGCAGGAAAAACGCTGGTCCAAAGCCGACTGGGTGAGGCTTTGGGCATGGGGGTCCTGGCCATCGTACGACACGGGGAAACCCGGCCTTTGCCGGAGCCTGAGGACAAACTCTTTGCAGGAGACCGGCTTATCATACTGGGGACCCTGGACAGTGTGGAAACAGTAAAAGGGCTGGCAGGTTTGAAGCTTGAACAAATCCCGGAGCCGGCACACTTTCGAGACCTCGAATCCCAAGAGGTGGGGATCATGGAGGCCATGCTTTCGCCATATACGAACATCACGGGAAAGACCCTTCGCCAACTCCGATTTCGAGAAAAATACCATCTCACGGTGTTGGCCATCTGGCGCGAGGGCCAGGCTATCCTGTCCGACCTTCGGGACCTACCCCTTCGCTTTGGCGATGCCCTGCTTCTCCACGGAGGGCGGACCAACTTTTCCCTCCTTGGGCAAGACCCGGATTTTTTGGTACTTACGGAAGCGGCCCGGGAGGCGCCAAGGCTTAAACGGATGAAGGTGTCCCTTTTGATCTTTGCGGGGGTAATCCTTTCAGTTGTTCTGGGCCTCATTCCCATCTACATCGCCGCGGTCATAGGCTCGGCCCTTATGGTCGTTACAGGATGTGTGAGCATGGAGGAAGCCTACCGGTACATAGAATGGAAGGCCGTCTTCCTCATTGCCGGCATGTTGCCGCTCGGCCTGGCCCTGGACAAAACAGGGGCTGCGCGTTTCCTGGCCGAAGGCGTGGTCTCCATGGTAGGTCCTTTTGGCCCATTGGCCGTTATGGCCGGCATTGTGGGGCTCACCTTTCTGGCCACCTGTTTTGTTCCCACGGCTGCCCTGGTGGTACTCATGGCTCCCATCGCCCTGAAGACCTCGGCAGACATGGGCATGTCACCTCATGCACTCATGATGGCAGTAGCCATGGCAGCATCAGCGAGCTTCATAACCCCTGTTTCTCACCCTGCAAATGTCCTTGTCATGGGACCTGGCGGCTACCGTTTCCTGGACTATGTAAAGATCGGGCTTCCACTCACCTTGGTCGTCTACCTTGTTATTATGATAGTGGTCCCCCTTTTCTGGCCCTTTGTTTCGTGAAACAGCACCTGAGAACTGAAGCCGTGGCTCCTTCGGGGTTTCACACCTTTACGGTATTGCCCACACCGAAGTTTTTTTGAGCGATGCATTATTCGTCTTTGATTCCCAATGTCGGCAAGTTCCCTTAAAGTCGCAACCTATTTCAGATCACCTAACCCAGTTTTTAATTTGAAGCATGTAGTGGATTACCTCTATAATCTCAACAAGTTATGCGTGATATCAACCCAAAAGGCTACACAAAGCCACACACAGCTGAACTATCTCCCGGTCCTATAACCTGCCTCAAGAAACCTACTGGCAGGGGCTTTGGTCCTGATTCTCAGCCGATCCACTTCAATAAAACCCTACAAACTCGTTTCGCGGCATGATATCTAAAAGGTTAATAAGTCATGTTTTCAGAAATTCGCGCTCCCTGGTGTGACAGCGACTAAAGGGTAGCACTATCATTACTGATCACAACGATTATTAAGATGAATTAGAAAGGAGTGCTTTGTCATGCGATACTTTATATGTGTGTTTTTGCTTGTATCAGTTCCAACTGTTGCATTTGGTGTCACAGGCGCTTCGGTGACATATCAGGTCGATGGTCAATCTTATGAGGGATATTACATCAGCCCTTCTGACCAGGCGCCTTTCGTGCTGCTGATTCATGACTGGGATGGTTTGACAGATTATGAAGTCAAGCGTGCCAATATGCTTGCTGATTTGGGTTTTGCTGTTTTTGCTTTGGATTTGTTTGGCGCCGACGTGCGACCTACTGAACTGAAAGACAAACGCCAGCATACGGGTGAACTCTATAAAAACAGAGAGAAAATGCGAGCTTTGATGAAAGGGGCCTTGGATATGGCCAAGAACAGAGGCGCCAATATCGAGAATGCCGTCGCTGTCGGCTATTGTTTCGGTGGCGCGGCAGTGCTTGAATTGGCGCGATCCGGGGCAGACCTGAAAGGTTTTGCCACTTTTCACGGAGGCCTAAAGACACCGGCAGGACAAAATTACACCAAAACCCGGGGAAAAATTTTGATTATGCACGGTTCAGCGGATACAGCGATTACCATGGACCATTTCGCTGATTTGGCTAAAGAAATGGAATCGGCAGGCGTTGCCCACGAAATGATCACCTATGGTGGGGCCCAACATGCTTTTACCGTTTTTGGTGGAAACCGTTATCAGGAAACTGCGGATAAAAAATCCTGGAAGCGCTTTACGGAATTCCTTACGGATACGTTGAAACATTGAAATTAATCAATTGTGAGATTTGGAAACGATCACAATTCCATGGGACAAATTTTTATCCGCCTTCGCCGGAATACCCTGCAGCGCACCGTCGCCCAAGCTATGGCGGGTCGGCGACTTGCTGCAGGGATGACACGCGGCGCAAGCGCCTGCGCTGCGCGAAGGCAAGGCGAACTACGGCGAAATTCCGCTTTGA
>JAFGFW010000186.1 GCA_016930875.1 Deltaproteobacteria bacterium
ATCAAAAGCTTAAAATTCTTACCCACGTAAAAAGTTTAGATGACTATGCTAAGTGTTCTACTGAAGAAAAAGTTGAAGTCCGGAAAGCTCTTTATGCAGACAAAAAACTGATTGCTTCCTTTGTTCACGAAAACCCTCAAAAGTTTTCTGAAGAGAAACTCTCAATTGTTTCTAATTGGAAAAACTTTATTGAAGGAGACTTTCATATTGAACGATTTTTAAAGAGATACACCGTTTTCATTAAAGGCGCTGATGTATATGGAGTGATAGGCCTTTATCAAGGATTCGATGAGTTGGTTCATCGTTCCAATCTCCCTCTATATGTGCAGACTGTTCTATTACCCTTTAAGGGAAAAATTGTATACGATGGTATTTTTCAACCATACAACATCTATTTTGGTGGTGGAATCAAACGTAATTTAAGAGAATCCTATATGACAGCAAAACAAAATAATCGTATTATCGAAAGTCTTGAACCAACTCAAAAGGGAACTCAAAAGAAAAAACTGAGCAAACCTTTAAAAAATTGGATGCCTGAATTAAACGAACTTGCTGGCAAAGCAAAACATTTACGTGGAAGCTCCGAACATCCGGCAATTTATAGTCCGGCATTCAATATGGTAAAGGCGAGTATAGAATTTGCTCAACTAGCGGTATCTGATTCAGCTGACTTGGATCATCTCTATAAATCTTTGAGGAAAGTGGAACGAGCATTTAGTAAATCAAATACGGTACTTAATCGAGAAGAATATTAGTCAATGAAGCTCCCTGCAGCAACTCGCCGACGCGCCATAGCTTGGGCGACGGTGCGCTGCGGGGTATTACGGCGAAGGCGAATAAAAGGCTTCCATAGGCCTTCGAAATGGGCAATTTCGGGACGTCCTGTTTCGCCCTTTTTCTTTTGCTCCTCATTATCTTCCAGTTTTCTTCCCATGTGCCGATAATAAGGTCACGAAAATAGACGCCTGATGATTCCCAGGAAAAAACGGCGACGTCGAAGGATCATGCCTGGAACGACACCTGCCAAGTGATAAGGCAAGAACTCCCGACCAGTCACATCCCACCCGAGTCCCCACCGCACCACCGCGTATACGCCCCACACGGCCACCCCAAGAATTACAAGGACGGTTCCGAGGGCCGTCAACAAGTTTTTCTCATCCATTGTCTTTGCCTGTTCGTTTTGCCCTTTCCACCACCCGGCGGAAGTCTGGTAAGCATCAGCGTTTTTTAGGGTTTCTGGTGGCACAATTACACGCCCCGTTTTTCTTCTCAGACATGATTTGTTTGATAATGGTGGACGTGCTGTTTTCCTCAATGTCCTTCAAGATGTCGTCCGATGTATAGTCAAAGCAATAACAAATCTTTTCAGACATGAATGTTACAACCCCCTTCCATTAAGGTAAGCCCACTCCTTCGCAAGAGGCATGCCATGCTTTTCTCCTGACGAATTTAAGGCAAAACCTCCGCAAGAAGTACGAAAACAAACAATATATGCCTAATAAAGCATATTATCCAGGGGTTGCCAGCCACCTCCGGAGGTTATATATAGGCGGAAAAAGTCCCCATCGGGCGATTTTAACCCTATATTAGAGGAGGAGGCCATGTCCACAATATTGAGAATTAATACCAGGGAAAAGACTCACAGCTTTGAAGAGGCTGGCGGAGATCTCGCCTCCCTGGGTGGAAGGGCTTTGACGTCGAGACTGCTTCTTAATGAAGTTCCTCCCGCATGTCACCCCCTCGGCAAGGGCAACAAGCTCATTGTAGCGCCCGGGCTGTTGTCCGGTACGGCCGCTGCCAACTCGGGAAGGCTCTCAGTGGGAGCCAAGTCTCCGCTAACCGGCGGGATCAAGGAAAGCAACTCAGGAGGACTTGTTTCTCAAAAATTGGCAAAGCTTGGCATTAAGGCCGTTGTCCTTGAAGACAAGCCCGAAGATGCTGGCTTGTCTCTTATCGTCATCAAGAACGACTCGGTTGAGATACTGCCCGCCGATGAATATGTGGGCCTTGGCAATAATGAAGTCATCAAGAGGCTGTGGGAAAAGTACGGCAAGCGCGTGGGAGTGGTGACTATCGGTCCCGCGGGTGAGCAGCGTCTCACAGCGGCTTGCATCAATTTTGCCGACACAAATGGCCGACCCGGCCGGGCAGCCGGTCGCGGAGGCCTGGGCGCTGTCATGGGTTCCAAGGGCGTGAAGGCCATCGTGGTGGACGACAGCGGTTCCGGCAAGGTCCCGCTAGCCGATCCGGACGCCTTTAAGGCTGCCAACAAACGTTGGGTTGAAATACTCAGGGGCCATCCAGTGACCGGCCAGGGGCTTCCCGCCTATGGTACCGCCATCTTGATCAATATCATCAATGAAGCAGGCGCCCTTCCTACGAAGAATTTTCGCTCCGGTCGCTTTGAATTCGCCCAGGACATCAGCGGCGAGCACATGGCCGAACTCATTGAAAAACGTGGCGGAAAGACAAAGGAAGGCTGCCATCCCGGCTGCGTGATCCAGTGTTCCAATGTATATAACGACAAGGACGGCAAATATCTCACATCCGGCTTTGAGTACGAAACCATCTGGGCCCTGGGCGCTAACACTACCATCAAAGACCTGGACGATGTGGCCATGTTGGACGGTTTGTGCGATGATATCGGCCTGGATACCATTGAAACAGGAGTAACCCTTGGCGTAGCCATGGAAGGCGGACTCATAGCCTGGGGTGATGGCAAGGCGGCCATAGAACTTGTAAAAAAAGTCGCCACAGGTGAACCGATGGGCAAGATCATCGGAAATGGAGCGGTCTTTACCGGCCAGGCCCTGGGCGTGGATCGTATACCCGTGGTGAAAAGACAGGCCCTGCCCGCCTATGACCCGAGAGCCGTAAAGGGTGTGGGGGTGACCTATTGCACGTCTCCCATGGGCGCGGATCATACTGCAGGCTATGCAGTGGCCCCCAACATCTTAAAGGTAGGAGGCGATGTGGATCCCCTCAAAAAGGAAGGTAACGTGGAGATCTCCAAGAATCTACAGATTGCTACCGCAGCTATTGACAGCGCAGGGCTTTGTCTGTTTGTGGCCTTTGCTGTTCTGGATACTCAAGACGGTGTTCAAACCATAGTGGATATGCTCAACGCCCAATATGGCCTGAGTCTCACACCCGATGATGTGGTCAGTCTCGGGATGTCTGTCTTAAACGATGAATACGAATTCAACGCAAGGGCCGGTTTCACAAAAATCCATGACAGGCTGCCTGAGTTCTTTCAAGAGCCCTTGCCACCCCACAATACGACCTGGGATCTTACCGACGAGGAGCTGCAACAAGCGAAAGATTTTGGGTAACCGGATGCGGTCTCGGAGATCATGTAGGCCATTGCACTCATTAGTGTTCATCCATGAATAGACTTCATGGATGAAGGCCTTTAGCTGTCGGCAATTAGCTATTACCCACAAAACCAATAAAAGCAAGCGGTTAAGCTGAAAGCTAACCGCTAAGGGCTCATCGCTCCATCCGAAAATCTTTGATTTGTGGATGGGCACTCATTGGGAAAGAATGGTGTCCGACTCTACCGCTTTCTACAGTAAGTGACCCAGAGAGTCCTGTTGAATTAAGCAGGACTCTTTTCGTTCACTGATCTGGAAGTCTTGCCGAGCTATGGCCACTGTCTTGTTCAATGCATTTTCGTTTCTTCAGAAAAAATTGAAGGCGCAAAACCGACCTTATGCCAATGCCTCTATAGACGTGGCCGAAGGGACCACCGTCACTGACCTTGTTAATGACGTGGGCCTTGAGGTTGAGGAGATAGAGGCCGTATTTGTCAATGGATCTGTTACATCTTTCGATGCAATCCTCCACCACGGGGACCGCGTGGCTCTTGTTCCACCAGGAACCCCCGGACCCTATCGGGTACTCCTTGGAATGATAGCGCAACAGAAAAATAGCAGGTGACCGAGGCCTTCTTCCATGGCAACAGATATTCAGCTCAAACTGTTTGCCTCTTTGAGTAAGTTCCTGCCCTCTGATTCCGACCGCTTCCCGATATCTTCAGGTGAAACCGTTCAAGATGTGCTCATGACACTGGGCGTTTCCCTTGATGACGTGAAGCTCATTTTCATCAATGGCATCAAAGGGGAACTCACGTCCGTGTTACAGGGTGGCGAAAGAGTCGGTATCTTCCCGCCCTTGGGAGGGGGATAGTCTTCATGGCCACAGAGCTCACACAGAAAGTCGCCGAAGTCTCCAAACCGTCCAAATACCCGGATGGCGACTCATATATGAGCCTGTCCCTGGAAGATATTTTTAAGCTCTCCAGGTTACATGATGTGCCGGGCCGAGAGGTGGAGATTGCAGCCCTTGAAACAGGGGTCGTACCGGAAAGGTACGCACGGAATATGAAGACGTTTTCGCTCCAGCAGCAGGCCACTCTGCTCAAGTCATACGTCAGCGTCGTAGGCCTTGGGGGATTGGGAGGTATGGTGATTGAGATTCTGGCTCGCATGGGTGTTGGCACACTCACGCTGGTTGACGGAGATACTTTTGAAGAGAGCAATCTGAACCGGCAATTTCTTAGCGCCGAGAAGATGCCGCACAAGACAAAGACGGGGGCTGCGGCCAAGCGTATCCGGGCGATCAATTCTTCTGTCGTGGTTTATCTCCACGAGGAATATCTCAGTGAAAAGAATTCGACTCGCTTGCTTGGCAAATCAGATGTGATTGTTGACAGCCTCGGAGGCCTTGAAGACCGATTTATATTGGAAAGCGCTGCAAAGAAGCTCGGTTGCCCTCTGGTTTCGGCTGCTGTTGCCGGACTGACGGGCCACGTTACCACCGTTTTTCCTGAAGACCCGGGATTGGAACTAATTTACGGCAAGCCGGATAGCTTGCCGTCAGCAGGGGCAGAGGCGAGCCTCGGCTGTTTACCTCAAGTCACAACTCTGCTGGCGACATTGCAGTGTTCTGAAGTTGCCAAAATATTGCTAAAAAAAGGCGTGGTCTTAAGAAACAAGATGATGGTTGTTGATCTTTTGGACAACACATTTGAAGTAGTGCGCTTGCTTTGACGCCAGACCTTGCATCGTGAATCGTGAAGAAGTGAAAGTGTGCTCTCGCTCGAAGCCTATGAAACCGCCAAAAAAGCCCCGGAATCTGAGCAAGAAATGGCTGTAGTATGAGAATGTGCAATAGAAGATTTGAGATGCAGGCTACATACTGTCGCAATCGTTTAGAGGACTGTGAACAACCACGGTGGAAAACTCTGGGAAGAGTATGAATTCTTTTACCTATTCTATGACCTTTGTTACATACAAAGCCCTGTCCAAGTCTAGCCCTATATCTTATAAGGGTTTATTATAATTGATAAAAGCTATACCATGTTGACTTGGTATGATTTATGCTTATGTTAAAATTAATTGCCTCACGTTCACTTGGTGACAAGGCGGTAGTATTATAGATCACATGGCCAGATGGTCGGCATGTTAATGAGGAGTACATTGTCTTGGGTCGAAAAGCATTCCCCGTCATTTTCGCGCTAGGGTTGTTCTTGTGCTTTGCTGAGCTGGCTTCCAATATCGCCGGAGCTTGCTCGGCGCCTTGTGACATGCTGTGCGGCCAACAAAGTGGAAGATTGAAAGAGTTTGGTCAGCCACATGGTTGCCGTTGTGGAGCCAATGAACCCCTGTGTGACGTTTCAAAGGGCTGTGCTTCAGGGTTGCCTGAGTTCGCCCTATCTGTAGTCCCGACGGTGAAAAATCCCACACCGGCACACATAGTAGTCAATACAACCTACGTAAGTTCGTGTCTTGACTTTCCGGCGGCCATTAACTCGGTTTGGACGTTAGCCATAGGGCCGCCCGTACCGCTTTTCCTCTCAAATCTTTGCCTTTTGTGTTAACCCCTTCCTCGCAGCTCCTGCATTATCCTCTGAGAAGACCGAGTCTCTAGCTGACCGAAACCTTTTGTGGCGTCAAGCCGCAGGCTCCTTACTCTTTTATGATCAATCTTGCTCGGCCTATCTCTCGCGGTAGCAGTCATGCAACTGTAGTCAAATACCTGACAACGTGTAAGGGAGGCTTAAAGAAGAATGAAAAACCTCGGTCAATTCACAATGTGGTTTGGACTGATTGCCATATGTATATCCTCTGTATGTTACATGGTCTTGAGTTCCAAGAAAGACAATGTGACGGTCAGAAATACAGCTCGCTTCAGTTTCATCGGTTTTGCCGCGCTAATTACAATCGCTTCAATGTTGCTGATGCATTCCATACTGAACCACGAATTCATCTATAGCTATGTCACGCGATACTCGTCCCGCGATCTCCCTTTACTGTACTTGATTAGCTCTTTCTGGGCGGGCCAGGAAGGCAGCTTTCTGCTCTGGGTATTGCTCGGCGCCTGGCTTGGCATCCTGCTTATGTACAAGGCCAAGAACATGGAACCCCAGGTCATGTTCATTTACAACCTCAGCAACCTCTTCCTTATGATTCTGCTGATCAAGCAGAGTCCCTTTGGATTGCTCAACTTTGCCCCTTCTGACGGCAATGGACTAAACATGCTCTTGCAGGATCCCTGGATGGCTATACATCCGCCGGTGGTCTTTTTGGGTTACGCCGCATTTGCGATCCCCTTTGCCTATGCAATGGCTGCCCTTTGGCGAAAAGACTATGACCAGTGGATAAAGCCCGGCTTACCATGGGTTGTATTTGCTTTTGTGAGCTTGGGGGCTGGTATCATCATAGGAGGGTACTGAGCTTACAAGGTCCTGGGTTGGGGTGGCTACTGGGGTTGGGATCCCGTGGAAAATGCATCGTTGTTACCTTGGTTGGCCGGTATGGCGCTTATGCACGGCATGGTCCTCCAAAAGACAAGGAATAAGCTCCGGAAGACGAACTTCGTTTTAGCTGTTTTTCCCTTTATCCTGGTCATCTATTGCACATTTCTTACGAGATCGGGGGTTTTGGCTGATTTTTCAGTTCACTCCTTTACGGATTTGGGAATCACGGGCTGGTTAGTGCTATTTATGACCGTCTTCATTGCCATTTCTCTCTATCTCCTGTTGACACGGGCAAAGGAAATACCTGCATCTGACGGAGAGAAGAATGTGCATTTCTTTTCCAGAGAATTTGGTTTTATTACCGCCATGACTGTTCTGTGTCTCTCTACTGTCATAACCGGCCTTGGGACATCCGCACCTCTAATCACCAGAGTCCTTGAAAAGGCTTCAAAAGTCTCAACCGATTTTTACGTGGACACGAATCTCCCTCTGGCCATTCTCATGGTGATATTGTTGAGCTTTGTTCCGTTAATGGGATGGGGAAAGAACAATCTCTCCAGGCTGGCCCCTAAACTGGTATGGTCCTTAATAGGAGCCATCGTAACGGGAACAGTCGTTCTCTTGAAAGGCTACCCAGGAATAGGCGTACTACTCCTGGCGCTGTTTGCCGGTGCGGTGGCCGCAATGAACCTGGCCCTTGCCATAAAACTCGGAAGAAAGAAGATCTCAATGTCCAGTGGTGCTGTGGCCCATTTGGGGGTGGGTTTGATGTTCCTGGGTATTGTCGCTTCATCAATCTATGACCAATCAGAAAAGGTATCACTTTCTCAAGGTTCAGTAGGAAATGCCTTGGGCTATGATATCAATTTTGAAGGTCCCAAAGTGACTGAGGAAGCCAAAAGCATCCGCTTAATTCTTCCATTGAATGTAAAGAAAGAAAACATTCAGTTTACTGCATTGCCAGATATTCGGTCTGAACGCACCCGGGATGGCCAGACGAAGCGTTTTGTAAGTCCCCACATTCGGTGGGGTCTATTGTCGGACCTTTACATATCACCTGTAGATTTCAACCCAGGCGAAAGGCAATCCCTTAACCATCTGGATCTGAAAAAAGGACAGAAGATTCAGTTCGGCGACTATGCCCTAACGTTCACGGCCTTTGATTTATCAAGTGGAATGGGCCAACAAGATTCGAAGGACCTCAGCGTAGGAGCGAATATTGTTGTGTCCTATAAGGGTCAAGACCAAATAGAACTGAAGCCATTCATTACGGTTGGAGGTGAGCATCAACACAGCGGTTCATCGAGTCGGGTCAAACTGCCTGGGCCTGATGAAGCCTACGTGACTCTTGAGACCGTAAACGCCGGTGCAAAGACCATCCACCTTGACTACCAAGGCCCGAAACTTGGGAAAGAAACGGACAAGAAAAAGGCCCTGCCTGCGGTAATCGCAGAGGTGAGTATTAAACCTGGCATGACCGTCCTGTGGTTGGGAACGTTCTTGATGCTTTTTGGCGGTGGAATAGCAATTGCCCGGCGATGGGACAAATGAACAGAGTTCGGGATTGTGACTGGCAGCCAGCTAAGGTAGAGACACTTCGTACGAATATCTGAGAAAAAATCGGCAACGTATATGGATACGTTTCTTCGAAACAATTGCTTGAGATACTAAAACGGTTAGACAGTGGACATTATAGAGCCACAGGACAAGGAGGATAGCTTAATGAGACTTCTTAAATCCATACTACTAGCATTGCTTATAGTGACGGTTTCGGTTGAGTTTTCATTAGCAAACGAAGGCGTAGAACCCGCACCGGTGATTGAAGTTGAGGAGCCTACTTATGACTTCAAACAAGTGTCCCAAGGGGAAATTGTAAAACACGATTTTCAGGTGTCCAATCGTGGTGAAGCGCCTCTGGAAATTAAGAAAGTAAAGCCCGGTTGAGGCTGCAGTGTAGCCCGGTTTGACCGGACTATCCCTCCCGGTGGCGAGGGGACAATTACTCTCGAAGTGAATACCAAAGATAAACAAGGCAATATCCATCAAACCGCTCGCGTATTCTCTAACGATCCCAAGAATTCCGAATTGACCATCGGGATGAAAGGCAACGTATGGACGCCCATCCATCTTCGTCCCAAACACGCCCACCTTGCAGGGACCTTGGGTGAGAAAATCGAAACGGTTGTCCATATGATGGGTGAAAAGAAGGATCCCTTGATCGTAAAACTTGCTTGGGTCTCCATTCCGGACAAGGTGGAAGTGGAACTGACCGAGATCGAAAAAGGTCGCATCTGGGAAGTAACGGTTGAGAATAAGGCAAAAGAACAGACAACGTACAAGGGGCAAATTAAACTCACCACAAACTATCCGGAAAAACCTGAGATGGTAATCCGCATTACAGGCCATGTCAGGCCACCGGTTGAAGTCAGGCCAAAGACATTGAACTTTGGCCGTTTGGCGGAGGAACGGCTACAGCAGTTAAAGAAAAAGGGGAGGTTCATGAGTCGCCCTCTCATGCTTATTTTGAACAGGGGCAATGATTTGAAGGTCAACAAGGTTGAACTCGAAAAATCGCTTTTTCAAGTTGTTATCAGGGAAATGAAGCCAGGTCGTATGTTTCAGCTCCAGGTCCAAGCCGTTTTTGAAAAGCTGAAGAAGGGCGTAAATACGGACCGTCTAAAGATTTACACGAACCAGAAAGACAGTGAGGTTCTGGAAGTGCCCATCCGTTTTGAAATCTTGTAACGAGGTTGATGGAAACAGCGTTTCTTCTTAGGAAATATTGTTTCCACTCTATTGATTCTGGTTGCTTTTTTGTGCAAGGACCCGGCTAAACTTCAAAAAAGGAGGGTTGAAGATGAGAAAACTTTTTATTGTGCTTGCAGTATTAGGGTTGTCAGTGGCTCTGGCTGCTCCTGCCTTCTGTGAGGAACGGAAGGAATGCGGCCCTGGTTATGGCTACGGTTGCGGTGAGGGCATCGGAGACATGATGGGCCCAGGTTACGGTTCGGGCGGCCACATGATGAGTCCCCGCCACCGCGCCTGTGGTATGCATGGACCCGGCCGGGACAGACATGGCCGTGGCTGGGGATGGGGTCCGAGCGCCCGGGGCTGGAAGTCGATGAAACCCGAGCAGCGGAAAAAATGGGAGAAGATGCGGAGTGACTATCAGCAGGATACCCTGGAGTTAAGAAAGCAATTGGTTACAAAACAAATGGAGCTGGAGACCTTGTGGGCTCAGCCAGAAGTGGACAGCCCCAGGGTTGACAAGCTTTCCAAGGAGGTAGCCGACCTCGAGGCAAAGCTTTGGAAGAAACGCGACGAATACTTGCTGCAGTGTCGCCAGAACTTCGGCGATCAGGGTTGGACCTGCCCCGGCGGCAGATGGTAAGGCGCTCCACTGATACCTGAGCCACAAATGAGGGGGAACTTCCCGGTTCCCCCTCACCTCAGGACATCCCTATGCCGTTACTCCTTCTCAATACGTTCGAGAAACTGACGTGCGATTCCGTTAGTTGGGTCGATTTCCAGAATCTTTCGAAGTTGACCACGAGCCTTTTGCAAATCCCCCATATCTGCGTAAAGCATGCTCAGGTACAACCGTGCGTCCAGGTGTCCAGGATCAATCTCTGTTGCCTTCAAAAACTCCTCTTCAGCAAATTTATCATCAGAGTTTCTTTGATAGGCCATGGCTAGACCAAAGTGATTGTCAGCGCTGTCGGGATCGATTCCCAAAGCTTTCCTAAAGGCACGAATGGACTTCTCTCCTTGGTTCAACTCCCCGTAAGCCATGCCCAGGTTGAAGTAGATACGCTCTCCTTGAAATCCAAGCCCAATCGCCTTCTCATAACAAGATACTTCCTTCAAGTGGTTTCCCGTCTGGCCGTATGCGTAACCAAGGTGATATAGTGCAAACCCATTCTCAGGCTCCTTCTCTAGAAACCGTTGATGAAGAAGAATGCCAGCATCATAATCTTGCCGTCGCATGGCGCTGTCTGCCTCTTCATCACAAATCCATGTTTTGTTAATATCACGGCTTTTCCCAAGAGGAATTTTCGAACACCCTGCGGATGGAAGCAGACCAGCCAAGCACAATACTACGACTGTGAACTTAAAGATCCTGTGATTGAGTCTTAGGGCTCGCTCAAAAATAACTTCACATTTTGATGCGCCGATCCATCCCGCATGGCTGCGTTGCTCGTCGGTTAAATAGCTTGCTATTCGCCCTCCTCGCGTCTTGCCATGCGTGCGCCTCGACTCCTGAAAATGTAAA
>JAFGFW010000187.1 GCA_016930875.1 Deltaproteobacteria bacterium
GGAGTAATAAATTCAGTGGGTTACAGGGGTTTGCAGACGGCCAAAATCCATGAAAAACGCAAGTGGCAGGTTTGGGCAACAGCCCGTTTAATATTAATTATCCGAGTGTTTCGCCCAGTATTTCCCGGTGACAGAGCTGATGAATGGCAAACGGGCGGCGCTCTCGGGACGCCCACAAGACTATAAATTTCGCCACAGCCCGGCACCACATGAGGCCAAAAAATCACGTCGTGATATCCATGACCTTCAAAGAGTTCTGATGCTGCGAGCGATCGCCACTTTTGCTTGCCCGACACTCTTACAACATATTGTATAGCCTCCGAGCCCGCATCTAACTGTGATTGTGGTCCTGCCTTGACCATTCCTGCTGGAATTGTATATAGTCCTGTCCAAATCCGCTAACCTCCTTTCAAAGATGATAACGTCTAACGCCGAAGGTGTATGAGACTGCCAGGGGCTCCGTACCTCATGAAACGAGACATGCTCTTGGGCCTTTTTTTGTTTTTGTTATGATCGGAGGATACATCAGTGGCCTCAAAACCAACCCGTGAAGAATTGGGACAAAGGGCAAAGGAATTGGAAGCTGCGGAAACGAAGGATAAAAAGTCTGAGGAGGCAATCCATAGCCTATTTGACCTCGCCAGCGACATGCTTTGTCTGGCCGATATTGACGGCTATTTTAGGCAAATAAATCAAGCTTTTGAAAAAACATTAGGCTATTCAAGAAAGGAGATTCTTGGACAACCATTTATCCATTTTGTTCACCCGGATGACGTAGATTCGACAATGGCCCAAGTCAAAAAGCTATCCCAGAGCGAGCCTGTAGTCTCTTTCGAGAATCGCTATCGCTGCAAAGATGGTTCATACAAGTGGCTGTCTTGGACATCCAGGCCAAATCCGGAGGAGGGTATAGTTTATGCCATAGCTCGAGATATCACGGAACGCCAGCTGGCAGAGGAATCACTTAAAAAGCGGACTCATGAGCTTGATGAGCGGATCAAAGAACTGAACTGCCTCTATGGAATTTCCCATCTTGTCGAGGAGGATGGTATCTCATTGGAGGAGATGCTTCAGGCGACAGCCGATCTGTTACCTCTCGCGTGGCAGTATCCAGAGATAACATGCGCACGAATTACTGTGAAGGATCAACAGTTCAAGACCAAAAACTTCAGAAAAACCACTTGGAATCAGAGTGGGGATATCTTTGTACACGGCGATCGGGTTGGAGTTGTGGAAGTCTGTTATTTGGAGGAGAAACCAAAAATCGATGAAGGACCATTCATGAAAGAAGAGAGGAAACTGATAGACGCTGTCGGGGAGCGAGTGGGAAGAATCATGGAGCGGAGGCAGGCACAAGAGTCGCTGAGTAAAGCTCATGATGAACTCAAAGCAAAGTCTCATCGCCTACAAGAAGTCAACACTGCCTTAAGAGTTCTTTTGAAACAGAGGGAAGACGATAAGCAGGACCTTCAGGAAACCATTTTGTCCAACGTGAAGGAACTAATTACTCCTCATCTTGAAAGAATGAAAAAAGGTAGACTGGACGTCAATCAAACGGCCCTTGTCAGCATCATGGAATCAAATCTAAACAGCATTGTTTCTCCATTCATTCGCAAATTATCGTCTAGATATCTTAGTCTTACCCCAATGGAAATCCGCGTTGCTGACTTTATCAAGGAAGGAAGAACGAACAAAGAAATAGGGGAACTGTTGTTCCTTTCCCCTAATACCATTAAGTTTCACCGATACAATATACGAATGAAGCTTGGATTGAAGAACAAGAAAACGAACCTCAGATCCTACCTTCTGTCCCTCGCTAAATAGTGGGTTTTACCTACCCCTTTCTAGTTACAATATAAACTTGCAATGTGGAAATGAATTGGGTATAAATTAATAGCGAGGGGCTTTTGTCTGCCTCGTGTAGTTTCATTTTCTCCCTTAGCCCGAGTACTTTCCCTCTGGAGTATTTGGGCTAACCTATAAAGGCTTGAAAAACCTCCTGAACTCTTTGAGTCAGTCATGGAAGAGTCAGCCGAGCGAAAGAAACAGCGGCGGTTCAAAGTCAAGCAAGGTGCTTGTGCTGGGCTAGGCCATCTGCTTAGGCCAGTTGGTCAAATTATAGATATAAGCACGGGTGGACTCTCATTTCGTTATGTTGCCAGCAATGCGCGATCACACGAATGCGCCAAACTGAAGATATTGAAGACCGATGGTAGTTTTTCCTGTGACAGGATTCCGTTTAAGACCATCTGGGATTATTCAACGCCACAGGACTTTTCGTTGGATTCTCTAATATTGAGACATCGCGGTGTACAATTTGGAAAATTGGGAGATGATCAAAAATTTGATCTCAAATAGTTCATCGAGAACTACACCACAGATCAGGCGAAATCTTAGAAGCAAATCTATATTCAATTGTCAAAGAGCAAGGGCAGAGTCAAAAGTTCGCGCCCTGGCCCTGACTATGGGGTAAGCCGAGAAAATCAATTTGAGGCCCTCTAGAAGCCGTTATTTTACATGTTGAGGGAAGACGAGTATGGCCTTGGACAAAGTAGAAAGGGCCATCTTAGGCCTTTGCCTTGAGTGCCTTTCTATCAAGGACAAGATAATAGCCAAGGGTGAAGCGAACATTATCTCCTACTGCGGAGGTGAAAGATCCCTTGATGTATCTGGCAACTATGAGCGAGTTGTAAGACTATACGGGAAAGGGAGGAAAGACTTGCCTGAAGAGGTGATAGACCTCAGAGAAGTGTCTTGCCTTTATAAAAAACGCACAGGTTTTGCCACCTCTGGCCACCAGCCGTATCGTGAAGTCATAAACACCCTGAAGAACAAGGGCTATTTTCAATATATCGAAGGTGACAGGCAGCAAAGATTTGTAAAGCTAAACAAAAACATGCTTAATGGCTATGCTGATAGCGAACCCCTTAAAGAAAACCGGAAATGAGGTTTAAACAGCCAAGGCATGGGCCAGGCTGGTGACTACAAGGCCAGGTGGTGGAAAGGGCAGAGGGTCGATCCTGACACCTACAGGCAAGAGGTTCCTGAAGAATTATCAGCTGCTAGAAGACCGTGTCCATCAACGGGCTGACCAGGAGTTTGACAAGATCTTCCGAGATACAAGGACGGATCAGAAATAGGAGAGGCATCTACCTGCAGATGAAGCCCGTTGAGGAAGCTCAAACAGCCTTCTCTAATCGTTTGAATCTTGACGGATATCTGAAACATCATCGGAGGATTTTTCATCTTATCCAAGTGATTCCTCACGCATTCCACATCATGACACGTGGTCGAAACGGCAGGTCATACGTCGCCTTCCCTCTTCATTCAGAATGATTAACATATTGTATACGAGCCGCCCCGCGCAATAGTAGCGATACCTGCAATCACACCGCATTCCAAAAAAAATATAGCTTTAATCGTACTCCGCCAACAGGGTCAGGATTCCAGCGATAAAGATCTCATTTGTTGATCCTCACTGAAAGAACCAGTTTTTCAGCTACAACTCCTGTCATGTATCTTTATCGAAAGACAGACTCTCCAAAACACAACTCGCTGCAATGGAGCTTGATGCTGAACACCCCGCAATGCTTTTAGATCTTGTTCTAAAACCTTTACGTTTGTCTATTTGCGCCGCCCGAAACTGCGAATCCTTGACAGAAAATGCGATATCCTGTAGAAATCTTTGCGTAACTTAATAAAATCACGATTAAAGCATACACTACCCTTAACCTTCCAAACGACCGGCAGCGCGTGACGACTCGTCCATATTCCCAGCCTTGATAACACGCTGGTGACGAGATTGCTTTTCAGATGATAGACCAATGGAGGGCCAACAAATGGCATTCCCGCATCTTCAAACCCATGGCCCGTTTCTGTTTTACTGGGGTGTACGAAGATTAGCCTTAACATTATGATTATGCTATAGGTTTCTTGAGGTGTTATGCCATGCTAAGGACGAATCCTCCATGCAAAGCCCTTTGGTTGATCTTCTTTCTCATTGCAGTTTTTTTGGAATCCGTATCATGGGCTGGCGAATATGCTGGCGCTGAACAATGCAAAGAATGTCACGAAGAAGAATATGGCCAATGGCAAGAGTCAGGGCATGCCAAGATTCTTTCCAGGGTCGACGGCAGCGTAGCTCCCCCCGTTACCTTTCCCGAAGGGCATGATGAGACAACTGTTTCATATGTAATTGGCGGTCTCAAATGGAAAACATTATTTGTTGACAAGAATGGCTACCTCATCACTTCAAACTCTACGGGTGAGAGGAAAAGCCAATTCAACAAACAAAGCGCCCAATGGGTGGATTACCTTCCTGGACAAAAGGTTCCCTATAGCTGTGGAAGATGTCACACAACAGGGTACTCTCCTGAAGGGCATCAGAATGGTCTAGAGGGAATAAGAGGTACATGGAAATTCGATAGCATCCAATGTGAGGCCTGTCACGGGCCTGGGGAAAAGCATGTTAGGTCAACTCTTGAATCTGACACAATGATAGATAGTAATGTATGTTTGAAATGTCACGGGATTGAACCGCACGATGCAATTCCAATGAATGGCGTTTTCCTTTCGCAATATACTGAGGCCAATCAATTGCTCGCAAGCAAGAAAAAGGACTTTGCGTGCTCAGACTGTCATAACCCCCATTCTCGTGCAGAAGAATCTATCAAGCAAGGCTGTGTAGAGTGTCATGAAGCCAGAAAGGCGGAGTACACAGGGAGCCTCATGGAGAGGGTTGGTGTTGCCTGCATGGACTGTCACATGGCACCTGCAGCTGTCATTGCCGAAGGTGATCCTGAGTCATTTAGGGGTGATTTCAAAAGCCATCTTTTTCATGTTGACTACCGGAAGGAGTTACCAAAACCCATTACGAATGGAATAGCACTGAATCCTGGCTATTTGACGGTTGACTATGCTTGTATGAGGTGTCACCAGACTTATGAGAACAGGTCGTGGGCCGTCCGGTATGGTACGTTTGTTCACTCCATCACGGTCACGACTGATGTTAAGATCAAGCGGTTTCAAATAATATTCTGTAGTATTGGATTCTTTTTTGCCCTGCTAGCCTTTCTTGCTGCTCTGTCTCTGAAGAATTGGTTATGGCCGAACCTGGATAAGAGAAAGATGTTGGCTGTTCATAGGAATTGCGCATGGATTGCTTTCTACATATGGTGGTTCATGTCAGCAATGTCCGTCTATTTTCTTTTTCCTTTTGACGAACCTGCAAGAGTGTTAAATTTGGGATGGTTCTTGATCCATCTCATCGGTGGGGTATTCGGTCTTGCTTTCTATATTGGCAAAGTCCTGGCAGTCAGAGTATTCAAAAAGGCATGGCAATGGCAGGGAGCTTTTTGGGGAATCGGGTTGTTTGTCTTTTGGCTGATAGATTTTCTAACCGTTTTTTCCAGAACATCCCTTAGTGGAGCGTTGTCCAGTGCTTTATTCTAAGCTTTTCCAAAGATACTTGAATATAATCGAAATTGGCGTCAAGTAAGATCCGATTGTCGATTCCTGCAATGTATACGTAACAAAACCTGATTGACACCAGCCAGCTTGGTCGTCATTATCTGCTTGATTTCTCTATTGATATTGGAGAA
>JAFGFW010000188.1 GCA_016930875.1 Deltaproteobacteria bacterium
CCAGGTGCGTCTATCCTTGCTTTTCTTGGCATGCCTCGTCATTGTCACCTCCTTCGGCCGACGTAAAGCATAAAATCATAGACGTCCGTAAAATGCCCATAGACGTCCCCAAAATGCACCCCTCCCAGGTCCTGCACCTTGGAGCTCAAGTGTAAATAGTGTATATTTTACTTGGGGTCGCCCAGCGTCATGCGTAATCGTTCATAGCGGATACCAACCGGGTCAGAATTTCTCCTGCCTTACCGTCAAGAGAAACATCAAAAAAAGGACTCTGAGGTGTCTTGGAACGGTTTACTTCTACAACAAAGGCGCCAGAGCGTTTTGCTGCCAGGCCAAAGGAGGCTGCCGGTTGTACGACTCCGGAGGTTCCCACAACGAGCATCATCTCGGTATTTTCAAGAAGCCGGTATATCCGGGTAAGTCCCTCGTAGTCGAGGGCTTCACCAAACCAAACCACATCAGGACGAAGCATGCCTCCGCAAGCCTCGCACATAGGAGGTATGGTGATCGGCACCTCCCTGTTATCAGATGTTTTTCCGCACAGGGTGCACCTTACGCACCACAACGTTCCGTGCATTTCTATGAGGTTTTTGCTACCTGCAGCCCGGTGAAGTCCGTCGATGTTTTGGGTGACCAAGGAGAAATCTTCGACTCTTTCTTCCAGATCAACCAGCGCATAATGAGCCCGGTTGGGCTGAAGCGGTTTGATCAGGCTCCGCCTCCAGTCGTACCATTTCCAGACCAGCACCGGGTCCTTTGCAAAGGCCTCCGGCGTTGCAAGATCTTCAGCCCTTTGGCTTTTCCAAAGGCCGTCTTTGCCGCGAAACGTCGGCACTCCGCTTTCTTGCGAAATGCCGGCACCGGTCAGTACAAGAATTCGGGAAAAGGCGTTCAACCTCCCTGCGACTTCCCTGATTTTATCCGTATCGATGGGATGTTGGTTTTGTGACATATTCGTCAAAACTTTTCAGGAAGACGCAAAATGTTTCTTTGAAAATTCCTTGAATGGCAACCGCACATTCGGCCTTGGTTTCATCCGGACCCTTCCGGTTCATTGAGTTCATACGCGTCTGTTGCCGCAACGACTCCCCTTCCAATTGCTCGAGCACCTAACTTTTCTTTGATCTTTTCAACGAACGACTTGGTGCCCACAGCGGTACTCTCCGACCATTTGGTTTCGTGAACATGGGTGGAGAATAGACGGACCAGCTTCTGTTACGTATAGCTTGCCATCATCTGTAATCTGACCAGACTCAAGAATTCAGTCGGCAATCTTATAGAGATTTCGTGGAAGATACAGTGTTGTTGGCAGCTAAAAGCTACGGCGTACCCCCATACGCCTCAAAGTAGCTAAATTCCTAATATGACCTTCGAGGTCAGTAAAAGTCTGCCATTTCTGCGGGTCTTGCTCATTTTCCTGAAAAATGCCCAAGATTTCTTCAGTTTCGAGTTGCTGCAATGCGGGATTATGTATTGGTCGTCGTAATCCCCCTTGATGGGTCGGGTCCAGCTTTTCGTATTTCCTTCTGAGTTCCGATTTTTGATAGGCGTTTAATTCGACCATCGTGACCTCCTTATTAGGGTAAGACGTAAAGAAAATGGGGACGCTGGTAAGAAAGTAAAAAGGTTATTCGATTAACTTTAGCCCATTTTCGCGGGCAATGGCTTCTCCCCTTTCGACCGAGAACGCTACACCAGGAGGCCTCATTTATGAATATCTTTCGACGCTCGATTCCACGGATCATGATGTGGTGCAGGACACCGGGTGCGTCAAGGCTGGCTTGTCTTGGCATGGGCTCTATTTCGCATCTACGCTTTCCTTTGTCAACTTGATTTTTTACCAGCGTCCCCATTTTGCCCCCAGGTCAATCGGTGTCAATCATGCTTTTGTTACGTATACATTGCAGTTATGTTACTGCGGCCCTGTACGTTCCGATTAAAAATAATATGGCATATTATCAGCGGCGACCCTCACAAGGCATGCCAAGATGTGGACATAGGAAAGGCAGGGCCAAATGACCCTGCCTTCTGAGGATGCTGGTCAGTGGGAGATTACTAATATAAGGCAACCCAAAAATTATTTGATTCCCTTTTTCTTCACCTTGAAGCCGTCCGAGAGAGTATTCATAAATGCCACAATGGCATCCTCTTCTTCAGAGGTCAGTCCTAGATCACCCAGTTCGTCCGTGTTGACATTTTCATCCACTTCGGGCGCTGGCCATTCTTCCACGTCTCTAGTGTTATAGAAGTGCACAACTTCCTTTAGAGACTTGAAAACACCATTGTGCACATATGCCTTTTGAGATCCTTTGCCCACGTTTCTGAGAGTTGGGACTTTGTGCTTACCCATGTTCTCGTCTGCCAAGTCGGACCACTCCGGGATAGTCTCTAAGAAACCGCCCAAGCCTGGATCGATCCAGTCTGCACCCTCGGGGTTAATGGGCGAGCCATCATCTAGAAACACTTCATCCATCTCATAGAAGGGATTTTCCGGATTTTTTGGAACCCCCAAGTTGTCAAAGGTAAAGTCGCTAAAGAGCGGCGGCTCGCCACCGGGCTCTGGCTCGCTTGGATGACAAGCAGAGCACATTGCCTTTTCCTCGAATAATTCGAGGCCCCAGGCTTCCTGTTCAGTAAGGTCCGCTTCCCCTGCCAGATACGCATCGTACTTCGAAGAAAATTGGTTGACTTCACCCGACGCCTCATAAGCCGCAATGGCTAAGCCAATGCGATCATAATCCCTTTCAATTTCATCGTAGTTTACCGGTTCGCCCCAAACCTCTTCCCACAGGTCAACGTATTTCGAAGAAGCTACCTGTTCCAGGACCGCCTGCTTACTAGCGTTATTCTGCTCGACCGGGTTCAAAAAAGGCCCTAAAGCCTGATCTGCAGCCGGATTTCCGAGTTTTTCTCCGGTTGCCCGGCATCCCTCCAAGAATACAGTCATAGGTAACCTGCCATATCCTGGCATATTTGAAGCTGAAAATTTTTCAAGACTACTTCCCATTATATCGACTCCCAGCAACGCAAACCCCAGTTCAAGATTCCAACTTGCCAACATCTATGATTATGGAAGATTCAAGGTGCCAACTGGCTATCTCAGGTGAAGAATGGGGAGGTCACAGACCAAAGCAAAACCGGGACGTTTCATGGAAAAAACCGGAAGGCCTAATGTGAGCTTGCTCGGTCCGTACAGGAAAGGTGCGGCGATTTGGGCAACGTGTTCCAACCTTTCGGGCCAATGAATTTTGCCCGCTTTTGGCAAAACCCGGTCAGAAATGGTATGTTCCCCCAAAAAAGGGACCCAACCGGATAAGCTGAGCCCTTGACATGCCTGGTGCGCCCAGCAAGGTTCGAACTTGCGGCCTACGGATTCTCTGCCAGGCAAACGGCAAAAAACACGGTTAAAACATGGCAATGGCAGATGGTACGAAACATCGGGCCACCACCACATCTATCTCTGGCCACTCGGATATGGTATCTGGGAAAAGGCATTTCCTTTTCACCCATGTCTTTGCCTTTTTTGCGTACCCCAAATGAGTGTTCACCGAATTCGATATGAATAGCATCACAGCGGAGAACAAATGGTTGGTTTTTTCATTGGTGGCTATCGGCGTGTTCATGTGCACCCTTGACGGGAGTATCGTAAATATTGCTCTGCCTGCCATCATGAAAGATCTGAAAGTGCCTCTGGCAACCATTGAGTGGGTGCCCATGATATATTTACTCACGGTGTCGTCGCTTCTTTTGACGTTTGGACGCCTGAGCGACATTAAAGGGCGTCGCTTTGTCTATTGCGGGGGGTTTTTCATCTTTTCTTTGGGATCTCTCCTATGTGGGTGGGCTCCAAATGCCGCCTGGCTTATTGCAGCACGATCCTTTCAAGGATTTGGTGCAGCCATGATCATGGCCTGCTCCCCGGCCCTTGTCGTCGACGTCTTTCCGGCTTCGGAGAGAGGCAGGGGGCTTGGGATGGTGGGCACCGTGGTGGCCGCCGGTTTGACCACCGGTCCTGCAATCGGAGGATTGATTGTTGAGGCCTTTTCATGGCGGGTAATCTTTTACATCAATATTCCCATTGGGATCGTGGTGACAGCGCTGGCTGCTTGGGTTTTAAAGGGCGGAAAGGGAAATTTTTCGCGGCCAGAAACCTTTGACTGGGCCGGCGCCGTGCTGTTGACCCTTTGTTTCTCTTCTGCCATTATCGTTCTAACACATTCATATGACTGGGGGTATATGTCTTTTCGAACCTTGTTGTTTTCCGGAGCTACAGCGCTCGGTACAATTCTTCTTTTTCTTGTCGAAACACGCACGCCACACCCCATATTCGAACTTTCTCTCCTGCACATTCGCCTTTTCATCTTGCCGGTTTTTGCGGCCATCATCCTTTTCGTCACTCTTTTTACCATGATTTTTCTCATGCCTTTTTTTCTGGTTCAGCCATCGGGATTTTCAGTGGATCATGCGGGATTTATTATGGTTATTCCCTTTGTGTTTCTTTTTTTCATGGCTCCCATATCCGGGGCCATGTACGATCGCATCGGGTCCCGGCTTCTTTGCACCGCCGGGATGATGGTTTTAACAATCGCTTTTTACTGCCTCTCCCGCCTGGTTCCAACCGCCTCTGCGATACCGATCGCCTGGCGTCTGGCACTGGTAGGAATTGGCGTGGCCCTGTTCATTCCCCCAAACAGCTCGGCAGCCATGAGTGCTGTTCCGCCTTCTCATAGAGGGGTGGCGGCAGCAACCGTGGCAACGGCACGCAACCTGGGTATGGTTATAGGGGTGGCCATGGCCGGTCTCATTTTCAACCTCACCTTTTACACACTGAGCGGAGGGCTCGTCCTCAAGGTCTACCGGCCTGAGCTGGAGCCCGTTTTCATGGCCGCATTCCAAAAGGCCATGTTTGCCGGCTCAGTCGTTGCGGGAATCGGTATTTTCGTAGCCTTTTTCAGAGGCTCAGAGCCCGGAAATCTCTCAAACAAACAAATCCGCCGAAAACCATCCGTTTCTCACCCTTAGGGCTCGCGCAAAAATAACTTCACATTTTGGCATCTCAGCCCGCCAGAAAGAGGGCGGATCTGTGACTTCAGCCCATCCACGCCAGAGGCGGATCTGCGACTTTGACCGATCCTTCCGCCGGAGGCGGACAAACTCCTCGAAATAGCTCGCTATTCCTGCGGTTTTGCTCAATCGGATCGGCCAACTCTGAACCAAATCTGAGCGCCAACTCTGCGAACTGATCCCTCCTCAAATTACGGAACTCTTTGAAATGATTAGGTTTGAGTTTAGCAGATTTTGGAAAGTTTTTCTCACACAGATTGTCACACAGCAAACTCACATCACCCTCCCCTATCTCACTTTGTACCCGACCCCATTATCCATTGTCAACTTAATTTATTACCAGCGTCCCCATTCCTCCCTTATTCGCCTACTATCCGCAAGTTCACTGGATTTGCGGGCGCATAGTCGCCAGCCGATACCGTAATGGTGACTTCTTCAGAATCACTTTGAAGTGGTGAGCCATTGTCGGTAACCCTAAAGGTCACGGTGTAATTGCCTGCAGCAAGTCGCCGACGCGCCATAGCTTGGGCGACGGTGCGCTGCGGGGTATTCCGGCGAAGGCGAATAGAATCTGCCCATGCAGACACGTGTGGAGTTTGCTTACTAATTGTCCCGACACAGGCCTTCTTTTTCTTCTTGCAGCTCTTTGGCATGGAGGCCTAAGCTTGCAGGGGATCACACGTAGGAAAAATCATACGCGGGGGAGCGAAGTCTTCAAGAGGCATGATCTAACCAGTTATCGATATGCGTGTTTTTGTTGTGAAGGAGTTTTCCTGCGGGCTGGATTGATATCAAGGTATGTGGGTCTTGGAGGCAAGATCAAGGAAAAGATGTCTATCCCGGAACTTATAATCTTGTGTATATTTAAGGGGATACTTATACTAGCAAGCTCAGCATGTAATCAAATTGTGTCAACATTCTCTCGTAGTGCATGAAGATATTTCCATACAAACTTGGCCCCGACTTTTTCCTAATTCTTCTGGATTCAGATGATATTTTTTCGAAAGGCCGTAGCAATCAGTTTCGTGCTTTATTGGACACACATTCCAGTAATCGTGTGGGCACGCCAATACTACATACACTTCAACTGACGCTACTGTTTTGTACGTAAAGGGCACCGATTGTGACAGTTCGCTAGCAACATGAAGGGGGCTACTTCACGCAGGCCGGATCCATTACAAAACCATGAGATTTGAGTTATCGACCTGTATTCCCTTCCAAAATATAACCCAGCCACACTTCGCCCGTACCCCTGGCAGACTTGTCCTTGGCGAAATTGATGATCGAAAACCCTTGCCTGTCGAAAATCCGCCTCAAATCGTCATCTTGCCACAAATAGAACGTTCTGCCGTCCCTGTCAGTCTTCGTCCCGTCGCCTTCTTTTAACGAAACATAAGCAAAGCGTGAGGTGCATTCCTGGCCTTTCAAGGCCTGTGTGACATTTCGAAAAGCCTCGCCCAGTCTGGCATGGGGTAAATGCACAAATGATCCTGACATAAGAATTGCGTCTACTGTCAATTGGGAGAAATCGTATGTTTCAAAATCACCCTCAATCACCTCACAGCCGGCATTTTGCCTGGCAAGATCGGCAAGGCCAATTGAGCGTTCAAAACCTATAACATTACATCCTTGCTTCTGGAGCCACACGAGATCTCGACCCGAACCACAGCCTACGTCTAGAACCAAGGCCCCATCGGTTAGCCTTTTCGCAAAAGGCCCCAGAAAAGAGGAGGGGTCTACTGAAAACGTCGCTTCATGATAGGCTTTGTAGTTTTCTTGATAGTAATCAGGCATGATTCTTGATTATTTTTCCGAGGCTGTCCTTCTCAACAAGCATCAAAAGACTCAACTGCAAATCTTCAGCGCGAGGCAGTCAACAAAGGACCCGAACGAGACTCACGCCCACATAAAGATCCACCTAAACGACCTGTCCATTTTGTCAAATGTTGACGGGCTGTTGCCCAAACCTGCCACTTGCGTTTTTCATGGATTTTGGCCGTCTGCAAACCCCTGTAACCCACTGAATTTATTACTCC
>JAFGFW010000189.1 GCA_016930875.1 Deltaproteobacteria bacterium
AAGAGCAGGGCTTTTCATGTTCACCCAGCCATCGGTTTGAAAAACGGATTCAAGATCTTTTTCAGGATACTGAACGTTTCCGAAGCCCAAGGCGCCGTACTTGTCCTTCCACACCAAATAGCTGCCGTCGATATTTAGGGCCATCATCTCAGGATGTTCTTTTTTTCTCGCTGCCTCGGCTTTCAGGTCAAGAGCTTCATGCCCTTTTTCCAGGGGTATCTTGATATTGTACCACCTGCCAAAGGCAAATATAGATAGACTGTCCGCATCAGGGTACTGAACGTTGCTGAAACCCAAAACACCATTATCGCCTTTCCATATAAGGTATCTTTGGCTGAGTTCGGATTCAACATCTGAACGGATATCAGACTCCATTATTGAAAAAACTTCAGGCTGGACAGTGGAAATGAATCTCGCCTCATCCATTTGAGGCAAAGACACGGAGGTGACACGCATCCGTCCATGGCGAAGGGCTTGCAAAAAGGCCTCTCTGGCCAAAGCAAGTCTTGTTCGCTCGGATGTTTCCGGTTTTTCGGCCCATTTGGGCTTTTTGATCGCTTCTGCTTTGGGAACCGGGCTCGGGGTAGCCACCATGGCCCCTGCTTCGGCCTCGGGCCTCAGGTCTCTATCGATGGAGGCAACAATCCTTTTGTTGCCCACAGTCAAGGTCTTGCTCAAATAGAAATCATTACCCCTTGGCTTATAGTACCAGTCAATCTCCTCGATGAGCGATTTGTTGGCCAGATATTTGGGATAAAGATCGATGAGTCTCGAGGGGTATGCCTGATTTTCCTTGTGGTAGCCCTCGATGGCCGATCCGATCTCAGCCAGGCCGGCCCGTGGCGCTTTCTTTGCAGCCTCGGTGATCTGTCTATTTGCCTGCTCCATGTAGTCGGTAATATCCCCTTTTTTCCTATGGTGTCGATAAAACATGAACCCGCCCCACACCAGAACGGCAATGCAAACCCCGATGATGTATTTTTTGCTCATAACGACCTTGTCCCGACCCAGGAATCTTTCCGACAATCAATATATCGACCGAAAAGTTAAGCAAGTTTAGTGCCACCTGATAGGAAAATGCGTTTTTCGAGTATGAGAATGAAAATTGTCTCGGAACTAATTCAAGCATGTGCATATATGAAGATCTGTCCGGTTTTATCCGCGGCAAAACCGCATTACATGAGATCGCGAAGCGATCTTATGACTTGACAGGTTGACGCTTCAGAAAGTATGTAATATGGACATGTTAAGATGTTCTCTTTGTGGTGATCAGCTATCTGACAAATCCAACTAGTGGCATGGCGCCCCGGGTATCCTTTGATGAAGCGGAAGACTATTTCTCAAGAAGAGCATAAGGAGCAGTGGCGGCTTATCTTTAAGCCCGACGGGGATATAGCTGACGTCATGGCCTTGCCCGCGGCCGTCTTACAAGGCAGGATCGCAGGGCTGCGCCAGTTTTCTTCGGACGTGGCTGCAGGCACTGTGATCCTTCAGGGGGTATCAAAAAACGGCATATTGGCAGGGGCGGATGTTGCCGTTGACCGCGAGGCAGCATCCGAACATGATGTGGATGTGGCCTGCCAGCCCAGAGGGGGTGGGGCGAGTGTGCGGCCGGCGGAAACAATCAGCCTTGAAGAGATGATGCTAGGTGAAAGCGATGAATTTGCCTCAGTCCCGACGGCGCCCGAAGACCTGGCCTGTATCCTTTACACTTCGGGTACCACGGGCAGAGCAAAAGGGGTAAAGCTGACGCTCGAGAATTTTGTGTGCCAGCAGCAAGCCACGGAACAAGCGCTGGACGTGACCCCAAAGGACAAGATTATGGCGGTTCTCCCTTTTTTTCATGTCTTCGGGCTTTCAAACGTCCTCCATTTGGGGTTGGTTCACGGGGCAAGCGTCGTGCTTGTCCCCCAGTACACTCCTGGCGGCCTGCTTAAGACAATCATGGAGAGCCACCCAACCCTGGTGATCGCCATTCCCACCATGTTTATTCACCTCTTAATGCTGCTGGAGAGAAAAAAGCTGCATCTGCCCGAGAGCATCCGGTTGTGCGTTTCAGGCGCTGCTCCATTACCTGGGGAGATGATTGAGGCCTTTGAGCTTTCTTCAGGGTCCCGGATCCTTGAAGGGTACGGCCTGACCGAAACTGTAGCGGCCTGCTGTCTCAACCCGCCGGATGGCGCTTCCAAGGCAGGTTCTATCGGTGTCCCCCTCGCCGGATTTGAAATGAGGATCCTCGATGATGATGGCAGCGAGCTTCCGTCAGGAGAGGTGGGAGAGATTGCTGTCCGGGGAAAAGGCGTCACCAAAGGATATTACAACCTTCCTCAAGAGACTGAGGAAGCCTTCAAGGACAAGTGGTTTCTCACCGGTGACATGGGATATCAGGACGAGGATGGCTACTTTTTTGTCACAGATCGCAAGAAAGAGATCATCATCAAGGGAGGGCTGAACATCTCGCCCAGAGAGGTAGAGAAAGTCCTCCAGGGGCATCCCGGGGTAAAGGAGGCTGCAGTTATCGGGAGAAAAAAGGGGGAACGGGAGGAGATTGTCGCATTTGTCACCACCAGGAAAGATGTTTCGGCAAAGGAACTTATCAAACACTGTAAGCGGTCCTTGTCAGATTTCAAGGTGCCGGACAAGATCTCTTTTATGGAGACCCTTCCCATGAGTGTGACGGGAAAAGTCTTGAAAAAGGAACTCCCAGACAATTACAAGGATGAACGCAGAATCGAACGAAAAAAGACTGGGACTGGTTCAGTCGATTGAGAAATGGGCATCATCTTTTCCGCACTCAGTGGCCATTCACTTTGATGGGAAAGCTCTTACCTATAAAGAACTGAACCTCCGAGCCAATCGGGTGGCAAATGGGCTCCAAAGGCTGGGCGTGGGGAAAGGAGACAGGGTCGCCATAATGCTACCGAACATCCCGGAGTTTGTTTACGCCTTTGTCGGCGCTCTGAAGCTCGGCGCCATCGCCGTGCCGTTTAACACCCTGTATAAGGCCGGAGAAATACAGCGTATTCTTAAAGACTCCGGCGCCAGTGTCCTAATTGCCTTAACCAACTTTGCGCCCATGATCAATGAGATCCGACCAGAGTTGCCAGCCCTGGAGCAGGTTATACTGACCGGAGAGCGCAACCTGGTATTTGCCGGCCCGGAAAAGACGGCCTTCTTGCAACTAGTCCTTCAAGGGGATCTTATCAAGGACGTGGACGGGGCTTATAAAAAAATGGGTCATGTCCTGTTGAAAATCATGGAGGACTTCGGGGTTAAGGAAGCCTGGTACAAACACCGAGGGAGCATTCGGGTGCGGGGTGACAAGATCGCCACTTTTGTCATCTCAGAGGTGGGACCCATTGCGCTGATCAATGCAGTGGCCTTCCTGGGGCCCATGGAGACACGAGATTTCTTTCGCGTGCTATGGATCCCGCCAGAGATAAAGGACAAGGTGGTAGAGCCAATGACATCCGTGGAACAGGAAACTGGGAAAAGACCACGTTGGAAGCAAGTCAAGAAGACTATGGTAATGGCTGTGGAGCAAGGATTCCGGGTGGGCATCAAGGAGGGCTCAATGCTCAGAGACGAGCTTGTCGGTTATGAGAAGCTCCGTTCTTTGGCCTATGAAGTGCGATAGACCAAGCTCAAAGGAAAGACTATTCCACAATAATGATCTCCTCGCCCTTGACTTTTACCCACTCTATGTTTTTTTTGTGCTCGTCCCAATGTTTCTTGTTCGCCTCTTGAATGTGCTCCATCTCGATTTCATACTTACATTCCGGGCAAAAGTACCTGTAAGAAGAGGTTACCTTCATGTCGCACCCGCATTTATCGCAAGTCACTTTCATTTCGTGCCTCCTGTTTAGAACCGCCATAGATATTGATTTTCCTAGCATCTTTGCGGTATCATGTCAAGAAATGGTCGGCATCTATCACGGGTTTGCGGCTGACGCCTTGAAAACAGCACGGATTTCGTGTTTGGAATTACCAAAATGCATGAATGAAAAGCAGGCATTGATTTAGAGTTTCGGTGAACTCTGAACCTCTGAACCCGTGAACCGTTACAGACGTATCCATGGAATCTTCCAAATTTTCTGAAACTTACAAGCCTTTTGAAAACCTCAAGGACCTCCTTGAGAAGCAGTCATTCCCGTTGGCAACCTCCCATAAAGAAAAGCCTGCTCCGGACGTGATTGAAGAGAGAAAGCCGGATAGCAGTGATCAAGAAAGGCTCTTCGAGGAGGCTATGGCAGGCGTTGAGCCTATTGCGAGGGAGTATACCTCATTTGATCAAGGCGAAGTACGGCCGACGAGGGTGCCTAAGCATGATCCAGAGGATGATGACTTGGCCCGATTGGAGGAACTGGTGAGGCACGGGGCCGGATTCACCATCTCCGACACACCGGAGTACATGGAAGGATTGGGCTACGGGGTGAATCCTGAAGTCGCCACACGTTTGCATCGGGGCGATTTTTCGATCCAGAGCCACCTTGATCTGCACGGGCTCGTTGTTGAGGACGCCCATGAGGCATTTGAGCAGTTTCTCAAAGAAGCCGTGCTCTTCGGAAGAAGGGCTGTGCTGATCATACACGGCCGTGGTCTGTCTTCACGCGCAGAACCAGTCCTTAAGACCAAGGTCAAGGAATGGCTTACGTCCGGTCCCTGGCGAAAATGGGTCGTAGCATTTTCAAGTGCGAGGGCTTGCGACGGAGGAGCTGGGGCCACCTATGTGTTGTTGCGGCAGCGTCCTGCCACCAAACGCTTTCGCAAAGGAGCAACCAGTAAATAGGCTTAAGGTAGCCTTGTACCGTAGACCGGTTAACAAAGAAGCCAAAAACCAAACCATATTATTCTTGTTGACTATAGACCGTTTGTTGGCCGACAAGCGGCGAATTATCCTGGAACCTGTTCATGAGAAGGGCATAGGA
Source organism: Deltaproteobacteria bacterium (assembly GCA_016930875.1). Lineage (NCBI taxonomy): Bacteria > Pseudomonadati > Myxococcota > Myxococcia > Deltaproteobacteria bacterium. Next base: position 4,929 of record JAFGFW010000189.1, read on the forward strand.
AAGCTATTACAAGAGCTTCCTCTCGTGGAAGCTGTCATTAATCACGAAGTGGTAACCCAAAGCCGCTTTATTGACCTCTCCCACCAGGATCCTGCCGAATAGGGGATATTCATGTCTTTTTTGCAACCAGGGAAATATTCAAGAGCTATAGACTTTGGACAGGTTTGGGATGGTAGGGTTGGTGAGACGGCGCTACACCGAGGTAGGCACTCCTGTGAACAGGATTAATGTGGTTTTAAACCAAGTCCTGATGCCCCGGACAAAGACCTCTGAACCGGTAGTTGGACCCGTAGTCACCGCTCACCGTATTGACTCTTAGCATATCTTCGCGTTTTCAACAAGTCTTTTTTGGGGTAATAGTTCAGCCCCGTTGTCATTTCTCACCCCGCCCAAGGGGGGTGAGAAATCTTGATCGCAAACCATACAATTCCAAGTCAAGAGATTTCTCCCTTTGGTCGAAATGACAGAAAAAGCAATGGGTGCTAAACTGTTATTTTTTTATGTCAGGATGAAATCTTTAAGGCTTGACACGCTTAGGGCTCGCTCTCCCGTACTCAAGGACCCGAACTTGCGGTGTAAAAGCCCTGGCCGATTACAGCAAGTCAGGAGCTGTTATTTCTCAAGAATTTCGATGAGTTTCTCGGACAGCTCTTCCATGCCAAAGGGTTCAGGACTACCGAAAAGTTCTCCAACCTATTTAACGGGGTGACCGTTCAGGGTTATCTTTCTTTCGTTGACCCGCCTACGGCGGGATGAAACCTCGAATGGCAGTGCGGGTGCGTCCGGCATGATCATGCCCATAGTCCTGGTCCGACACCAAGTTACCAAAATATCTTGACATAAGGGAGGGTTTCGGCTAATTTTGGGGCATATAATTCCAAAATGAGGCGCAATATGGAAAGGCTAAGGCGATTTTTTGATCATCCTCAGGGGAGTTTTTTTCTGTTCGGGCCTCGAGGAACCGGAAAATCAACACTTGCAAAAGAGCGCTTCAAAGAGTCTCTCTATGTTGACCTCTTGGATCCCGAGACATTTCGGATTCTCTCAGCCAATCCCGAGCGCCTCCGGGAGCAACTGCTCACGTCTCCGGATAAGGCTGTTATAGTTATCGATGAGATCCAAAAGGCGCCTCAGTTGCTCGACCTTGTTCACAGCCTTATCGAAGAGAAACGTGGATGGGAGTTTGTACTCACCGGATCGAGTTCGAGGAAACTGAAGCGTGCAGGAGTCGATCTTCTGGCGGGACGCGCCGTGTTGCGTTCTCTCCATCCATTCATGGCCGCGGAACTAGGCAATCGGTTCAGCTTGGACGACGCCCTGCAAGTGGGACTGTTGCCGATCGTACTGGACTCACCTCAACCGAAGCAGGTTCTAAGGACATATGCCGCGCTCTACCTCCGGGAAGAGGTCCAGATGGAAGGTCTGGTGCGGAACATAGGCAATTTCTCGCGCTTCCTTGAGGCCGTGAGCTTTTCTCATGCTTCCTTGATGAACATCAGTAATGTCGCACGCGAATGCAAAGTCGAACGCAAAGTGGTGGAAGGCTATGTCAGCGTTTTAGAAGACCTGCTGCTCGCCTATCGATTGCCAGCTTTTACGAAACGCGCCAGAAGGGCTTTGGTCGCCCACCCGAAATTCTACTTGTTCGACGCAGGAGTTTACAGGTCCTTGCGCCCTAAAGGCCTCCTGGACAGACCTGAAGAAATCGCCGGCCACGCCCTTGAGGGTCTTGTGGGGCAACATCTCCGGGCATGGATTGCCTATTCGAAGAGTGACAGTTCTCTGCACTTCTGGAGAACGCGATCAGGGGTTGAAGTCGATTTCATCGCATATGGTCCTGAGGGACTCTTTGCCATTGAGGTGAAAAATTCTGCCCGCATCCGTCCACAGGACTTGAGATCGCTGAAAGCATTCAAACAGGACTATCCCGCAAGTAAAGCTTGTCTCCTCTACCGGGGTAAGGACACTCTGCTAAAAGGTAACATCCTGTGCCTGCCCTGCGATGAGTTTCTTAGGCAGCTTCGACCAGGGCAATCGTTGGGCATCTGAACTTGATTCCTGATTGACTCACAGTAAGCATTCGGTTAACCCGTTATACGGTAGAGCAAGCAAATGAAACGGATTACACTCATATCGGTTCTTGCCACACTCCTTTGGGCCTTGTGGTTGCCCAGGACTCGTATTTTGTGGGCCGGGCAGGCAGCATGCCCTTTGGATCAGATCTCATCAGAGGATGCCCTGTTGGTGGCCTGGCCTGACGGGCAGATTCTTTACAAGAAGAATGAAACAAAAAAACTCGTCCCTGCTTCCACCCTCAAGATCCTTACCGCCCTTGCAGCGATTCATCATCTGGGAGAATCTTACAGGTTCCGGACTGAATTCTATCTGGACCAACAGAACAACCTTAAAATCAAGGGCTATGGGGACCCACTTCTAGTCTCGGAAGTATGGCAGGAAATGGCTGCGGCTCTGGCCCGCAGGTTTCAAGGCTTTAAGGATCTGATACTGGATGACTCTTATTTTGTCCGTGACATTCAGATTCCTGGAGTAAGCAACTCGACAAATCCGTATGATGCCCCCCTTGGAGCACTTTGCGCCAATTTCAACACGATCTTTTTCGAGCGGGACAGGGCTGGGAAAATTGTCTCGGCAGAGCCTCAAACGCCTCTGACCCCGCTGGCCCTTGAGCATGTGCGGCGCTTAGGCTTAAAGAGCGGTCGTTATACCTTCTCCCACGACAGCCGGGAGGCAGTCGGCTACGCCGGAGAACTTCTGGTGCATTTTCTGAGAGAAACGGGCATTGATTTTCAGGGCAAAACACGCATGGGCATCGTGGGCCCGGAAGATCGGCTTGTCTACACCTATGAGTCGGTTTATGCGTTGGAAGAGTGTTTGCGGAAAATGCTTGAGTTTTCCAGCAACTTCATGGCTAACCAGATTTTCCTTGCCGTTGGGGCCAACGTGGATGGGCCTCCGGCCACCGTTGAAAAAGGCGTACGAGCTGTTTGCCGATACGCAAAGGACGTACTCGGTTTGCATGACATCAGGATAGTCGAAGGATCCGGGATCTCAAGAGAAAACCGGCTGTCGGCATTGGATATGCTCGCTGTTTTAAAGGCCTTTGAGCCCCACTGCGGTCTCCTAACCCACAAAGGGAGGGTGCTGCACAAGAGCGGGACCTTGAAGGGCATAAAAACGAGGACCGGCTACATTGAGAGTCGGCACGGCAGGCCTTACTGTTTCGTCATATTTCTAAACAGCCCGAATCCGGACATGGAATCTGTGATGAACAGCGTTATGGTCTTGTTAAAATTGCAGAAAACGGATACAGAGTAAAGAATCCACGCCTAGGACGTGGCCTTGATTTGCTCCCTTGAAGGGGGCCGGACGTTCGCAAGCTCATGAGTGACTGAGAAAAAAATGCCTTGTATGCCTAAAATTGGGGTTGCATGTTCTGTTTTTGACAAGGCACTTCCACGCTATACCGAGCCGAGCATGGCAGAGCCAATGACTCTTTCAGCCGTCCGCCTTCGTAGCCGTTACCACTTCGGCGGATTAGGCTGGCGAAGTCGGCGACCTAGCCCACAGGAGCAGGTTTCCTGAACTGAAGTGAATAACATCCTTGAAATAGATAATGTACGAAAATCCTTTGGGGGTTTGACTGCCTTGGCGAATGTCTCCTTTTCTGTGAGTGAAGGGCAGATCAAGTCGTTGATTGGTCCCAACGGTGCAGGAAAAACAACGCTCTACAATATTGTTACCGGCATTCACCGCGTTGATGAGGGAGCGGTTTGGTTTCTTGGTGACAGGATTGACGGTCTTAAGCCCCACGTTATTTGCAGGAAGGGTATTGCCCGCACCTTTCAGAACGTAGAACTCTTTGAGAATATGTCTGTGATCGAAAATGTCATGATGGGCTGCCATGTATGCACTAAGGCGGGACTGTTCGGCGGGGCTTTCCGGCTCCGTGCAGCACGCGAGGAAGGACGGGCCATCATGGATCAGTCCATGGAACTCCTTGACTTTGTCAGTCTCAAGGAGCGGGCCCACGAGAATTCCTCCGGACTTCCTTTCGGGCTTCAGCGCTATTTGGAGATTGCAAGGGCCCTTGCCACCGAGCCCAAACTCCTGTTGCTGGATGAACCAGCTTCGGGTCTTGACCCGAGTGAAAGCCAAGCCTTGTGTAATCTGATCCTGAAGATAAGGGAAAGTGGAATAACCGTTTTGCTGGTAGAACACAATATGGAAGTCGCAATGGAAATATCAGACGAGATTGTGGTTCTCAACTACGGAACAAATATCGCGGAAGGCACCCCGCGGCAAATTCAGGACAATCCTGAAGTGGTCTCAGCTTATCTGGGGGATTAGTTGTGTGCTAAGGATTAAGAATCTTCACACCTATTATGGTCGAATCAAGGCCCTGGACAATGTGTCACTCCATGTCCAGGCCGGGGAGATTGTCTCCCTGATCGGCGCCAATGGTGCGGGCAAAACAACCATCTTGAACACGGTTTCCGGGGTCATCTCCTGTACGCAGGGTGAAATCTATTTCGAGGACAGCAAGATCAACGGCCTTCCTCCTGAGAAAGTGGTAGCTGCCGGCATAAGCCAGGTGCCTGAAGGACGACAGATCTTTGCCCCCTTGACGGTCTTTGAGAACTTACAACTCGGAGCCTACCTGCGCTACAAAAAAAAAGAAAAAGGGGCCATTGAAGAGGACCTGGAGTGGATTTTTGAGCTCTTCCCAAGGCTGAAGGAACGCATCAAGCAGATTTCCGGCACTCTCTCGGGAGGTGAACAGCAGATGCTTGCCATCGGCCGGGCCCTTATGGCTCGGCCAAAACTCCTGCTTCTGGATGAGCCTTCCATGGGTCTTGCCCCCCTGGTAGTGAAGGATATCATGAGCACGATCTCCAGACTCCGGAACAGTGGGGTGACCATTCTAATTGTGGAACAAAACGCTCGGGCATCTCTGAAAATCTCAGACAGGGGTTATGTCCTGGAAGCAGGCAGGGTCATCCTGCAGGGAAGCTCGGATGATCTCCTAAATGATAGCGATGTCAAAAGGGCCTATCTTGGAAAGGATTACAAGACATTTTGGGAGGGGAGGGATAAGGCTTGAGCTTCTGGAATGGTGAAAATGAGCATATGAAGAGGGAAGACCTCGAACAGGTTCAACTGGAACGGCTGCAGAGCACCCTGAATCGGGCATACAAGAATGTCCCGTTCTACAGAACGCAGTTTGACTTACTGGGAATCCATCCGAATGCCGTTGCTTCCGTACTAGACATTGCAAGACTGCCGTTTACAACCCGAAAGGATCTGGGTGACAATTACCCTTACGGTCTATTTGCCGTTCCTCTTCGAGATATTGTCCGGATCAGTCCTTCAGCAGGAACCACGGTCAAACCGATGGTTGTTGGCCACACAAGGGGTGACCTCAAAGTGAGGGACACCATTACAGCTCGCTTTCTGGCAGCAGGAGGGGTTGTTGACACGGATGTCGTGCAAATTTGCCTAAATCCCGGGTTGTCAAGTTGGGGGAGAGCCTTAAAAGAGGGCGCTGAAAATATCGGCGCTTCGGTCATGCCCGTGTCCCACATGAGCACATCCAAACAACTTATGGCCATGGAGGACTATAAGACCTCGGTACTGCTTACTACGCCTTCTTATGCCATGCACATTCTGGGGGCTATGGAGAGTATCGGCATGGATGCAAGCAGACTGGCCCTGAAGGCTATTCTGGTCATTGGGGAGACGTTGACCCAGGATATTCGGGACACGCTGCAATCATCTTTTGACGTTGACGTGACGGCAGGATACGGGCCAAGCGATGTGATGGGGCCCGGAATTGCCTTTGAGTGTCATAAAAAGAATGGCCTTCACATCAACGAGGACCATTTTGTGTTGGAGATAGTCGATCCTGACAGTGGAGACTTACGCCCGCCTGGTGAGGAAGGAGAGATGGTGTTGACCACGCTTACAGCCAAGGCCTTTCCCCTTATCCGCTTCCGCACCGGGGACCTTTCTTATACCATTGAGGAGCCTTGCCTCTGTGGCCGGACCTTTGTCCGCATATCCGGAGTCACAGGACACGCGGGAGAAGTGCTCACGATCCGTGGAGTGAAGGTGCATCCCGCACAGGTCGAACGAACACTAAAAACCATTTCAAGAACCGCTCCTCCACGTTTCTTAATCCACCTATACCGGGAAAATCATCTGGATATGGTTGAAATATTGCTGGAAATGAGTGACACTATCTTTTCAGATGAAGTAAAGGTCGTTGAAAACGTACTAAAACACTTGCGACGGCAGATGCTTCAGATGCTCGGGCTTGAGGTGACAATAAGACTGATGGAGGCTGCAACCCTGGACCAGTATGGCTTGCCGTCTGGCGGGGTTATTGACGATAGATAGAATAGAAGTGAGCTAAAGAGCCTAACCCGGATAGACCGGAACTTCACTTTCAAGCGGCGAAGCCGCGTTTCATAAAATCGAGGAGCGATTTTATCCCTTGTTACGTCTCAAAAGCGTCCAAACATACTACGGCAATATTCGTGTCCTTAAGGGAGTATCGCTTCACGTGCGTCCAGGAGAGCTTGTAGCCCTCATCGGCGCTAATGGCGCCGGAAAGACCACCACTCTGAAAACCATCTCCGGACTTGTCAAGCCCGGCAAGGGGACGGTAGGATTTCTAGGGGCTGATATTGCCGGTCTTGCACCGAACAAAATCGTCAGGAAAGGACTTTCTCATGTCCCCGAAGGACGTCAGGTATTTGCCAAGATGACGGTCTGGGCAAATCTGGAGTTGGGGGGATATCTCCTGAAGGATCGTGATGCCCTGAAAACCAGGATCAGAAGTTTCGAGGCTCTGTTCCCCATATTACGTGAACGTAAGGATCAACTGGCAGGCACGCTTTCCGGTGGGGAACAACAGATGCTTGCCATTGGGCGGGCTCTTATGGGGCAACCGAAACTCCTGCTTTTGGATGAGCCTTCCCTAGGCCTTGCCCCCATTATGGCACATAGTGTTTTTAAGTTCATTGCCCGGCTGAGGGACGAGGGGACGACAATCCTGTTGGTGGAACAAAATGCCCGTGCAGCGCTTAATATCTCTGATCGGGCTTATGTGATGGAGACCGGAAAGATCATTATGGAGGGATCATCAGAGGAACTGTTGAATCACAACCAGATTAAACGGGCCTACCTGGGAAAGGGATATCAGGAGGTGTGGGAATAGCCGGTCATTAGTCACTGGTCATTGGAGTCATTGGTAGTCATTTGTTTCCTGCTGGAATTAATGCGGACCTGATGACCAACGACAGACGGCAGGGAGTTATTATGGTAGTGTGGAATGAGTGTTACGAATGCATGTCGCGTGATGAACGGGAACAGCTTCAACTGGAGCGCCTGCAGGCCACTTTGAACCGCGTCTATCGCAATGTGAGTTTTTACAAGAAGTCTTTCGATGCAATAGGCTTTGTGCCGGAAGATCTTGATGACCTGGGATCACTGTCCCGGCTCCCTTTTACTTCTCGCCAGGATCTCAGTGTGGCCTACCCCTATGAGATGTTTGCCGTGCCTTTAAGAGAAGTCGTGCGCATCCATTCTTCTTCAGGTACTTCCGAGAACCCCAGCATTGTCGGATATACGGCAAACGATCTTAAGCGTTGGGGTGATCTGGTCGCCCGATTGCTCACGGCTGCCGGCGTGACACGAGAGGACGTGGTTCAAATTGCCTTTAACTATGGCCTTTTCACAGGGGCCTTTGGACTCCACTGCGGGGCGGAGAGGATCGGCGCTTCAGTGGTTCCATCTTCGGTGGGCAACACCCGACGTCAGGTAAGAATCTTGAAAGATTATAGAACCACGACCCTTGTGTGCACACCGGGCTATGCATTGAGGATTGCCGAGGTCATGGAGGAGACCGATGTTGATCCCAAGACGCTGGCTCTGAAACTAGGGTTGTTTGGCGGAGAGCCTTGGGACGATGGGGTTCGTGAGGCCATTGAAGAGAGGCTTTACATCAAAGCTTATGACAACTATGGCTTGAGTGAGGTCATTGGTCCGGGTGTTGCCGGCGAGTGCCCCCACAGAGCAGGCATGCATGTGTCTGAGGACCATTTCATACCCGAGATCATTGACCCTGATACATGCGAGGTCCTTCCGAATGGAACCACTGGCGAACTGGTCTTGACTACAATCACCAAAGAGGCCTTCCCTGTGATTCGCTTTCGAACAGGCGACTTGACCTCATTGGACGATTCCCCTTGCCCCTGCGGTCGTACCCTGGCCAGGATATCGAAGATCTCAGGCCGTTGCGATGACATTGTCATAGTAAAAGGGGTCAACATATATCCTAGAGGGGTGGGCGAAATACTCAAGGTTGTGACAGGTGTAGAGCCTGCATTCCAGCTAGTTGTGGGCAAGAAAAACCATCAGGATTTTCTGGTCATTCGCATCGAAGTCTCTGAAGCGATATTTTTTGACAAAATGGAAAAACAACGTTCAATGGTGGATCGACTTCGCAAAAAGGTCAGAGACACCTTGGGGATTACGCCACATATTTGGCTTGTGGAGGCAGGATCGATCCTGCGCCACGAGGAGACTGCGCCCATGGTGGTAGATAGGAGAAAGCGATCACACTCATGACTCATTTTGCCATTTTGCATACCTACGCAAGGACACTACTTGCAAGCACCCTTGTCATCATCGTTCTAGTCTTCGGGTGCACGAGCAAAGCAGAAAAGAACGAACTTGCCTCTGGTCGCGCGCCTGACTTTGCCCTCAAAAACCTCAACGGGAATACCATACGCCTGGAGAACCTAAGAGGCAAAGTGGTCCTTTTAAACTTCTTTGCCACGTGGTGCCCACCATGCCGCCAGGAAATCCCTGATTTTGTCAGGCTATACAAGAAGTACAAAGATCAGGGCTTAGAAATTGTCGGCATCTCACTTGACATGGAAGGAGCCTCCCTGCTGATTCCCTTTGTGAGACAATACGGCATCAATTATCCAATTGTGCTGGGTACCAGGAATGTGGTTGAGGATTATGGAGACGTCACGGGAATTCCCACCAGCTTTTTCATTGACCGCAATGGCAACGTTGCCGGACATTTCATAGGGGTGCGCCCGGCCCGCATGTTGGAAAAGACGGTGCTGGAACTCTTAAGCAAGAAGGGCTAGCGACAAGCGATGAGATCCAAAGATCAGAATCAAAACGCTCTTGGCGCTTTTGATATGGGCCACGCCTATCGGCTCGGGCAAGACCCGGCTGCAGATGCCTGGTACACATCATTTTTCATAGAAAATCACCTCGACCATTATGCTTTCCCAGATCACGTAGCCACCCCGGAGCAGGTTCGTTTCATGGTCTTTACTGAGGCCAATGAGCGCTACTATCCCTGTTCGGATCAGATGTTCTGGACGATTATGAAAAGGGAAAGCACGCCGTTCTTGCAGGAAAAATACGAGGAGGCTCTCCGCAATGTCCTTAACCTGGTGGAACGTCAGATCGAGGATGAGTGGGAGAAGGCTTATTTAGGGGCACTCATCAAGACCAAGTACCAACACGAAACACGGGACGGCATAATGATCCCATCCCGTCTGGAAAAGCGTCTGTTCAATATCTACTGCAATCGCACTCAAATAGAGGACCCGTGCCTGTGTGAAAAAGCTGAGCGCAACAAGCGGGCCTCACAAGAGCTTAACTCCGAGGCATTTCAGCGGGCCTTGGACAGCGTTGACGATTCGGTTCTCCTTTCCTCACCCGTTGGCCTTGAACAGATCAAGGAACGGGCGGACTATCTAAAGCTGCGCCGCCTTTTTGCTCTTTCCGTCGAAAGCGCTCTTTGGGAGTCTGATGAGATGTCCCAATACACGGTGGATGATTACCTGAGGCTCTTTAGCCGGCCCATGAGAGGAAACGGTGTGGAGCAACTGTGGCGGTTTCTGGAAATTCGCAAGGATATCAACGCCTCAACTGAAATCCGGCCAAAGAAGATCCTATGGCTCGCCAATGAAGCAGGAGAGGTGATGGTGGACCTGGTCATTATACGATATATGGCAAGGCTGGGGCACAAGATAATCATCGCCTTTAAGGACGGCCCGTTGTTCACCAAGGTCGACTTTTCCGATGCCCGGGGAGACGAGAGACTTTTTGAACAGTTGGAGAGCGCCCTTTTGATCGAGGAAAACAGACTGGGGAAAAACGAATTGGTCAATATCTTGAAAAGTGACAAATCTGTCATGGCCGTTTCAGATGGCACGCGTGAAAACCTGAACTTCCTCCTGGCGTCCACCACTCTTGCTCGGGTCTTCAAAGAAGTAGACGGTGTCATTTCAAAGGGCACTGAGCAGAGACGCAGGCTTTTCGACACGCACTTCCAGTTTACCCAGGACATTTACAGCATTGCAAAGGATGAAACCGGGCACCCTTCAATCTCCTTTAGGGCCAGACACCCTGCGGTCATCAAGTTCACACTTAAGGACCTTGAAGAAAAGGCGCAAGCGATAATCTCCCGCATACAAAGGGCCAAAGAGCAGGGCATGACCGTGGTGTTTTACAGTGGCATAATCGGTTCTATCCCCGGCAAGGAGGCCATAGCAAAAAAAATCATGTCAACCTACGTTCAATACATTAAAGACCAGTCTGCGAAAACCTTTATCATCAATCCCGCAGAGCATTCCGAACCGGGAATGGATGCCGATGATCTGATGTTCATGTGGGAAATCGTTCAGCGAAGCGGACTTATCGACATATGGAGGTTTCAGACATACGATGATATCACAAGGGCTTTTCGACTGATGGAAACCAAGGTTCCTCCTGAGTGGGTTGGCAAGGATGCTACATTCAGCACGGGTTGCACCAAGGAGATGAAAATTGCCCTTGATGTTCAGAATGAACACCCTGAAATGCAGATCATAGGACCGTCGCAGGAGAAGTTTTTGAGGCGGGACGAGTACGGAATCGGAAAGATGTATGATCGGCGATTGAAGGAGATCTGTGCACCCTAAGGGGATCAAAGAGCATGTACGGGTTTTACGGCAGGATCCTGATAGTAGACCTAACACATCTGGCCTTTTCTGTTGAGAGCGCCGATGAGGACGTTTTTCAGGGATTTTTGGGGGGAAAGGGGCTTTCATCCTGTCTTCTGGCCAAGCTGAACCCTCCCAAGGTAGATCCTTTCAGTCCGGATAATCACCTGATCTTTGCCACAGGACCTGTGTGCGGGAGTCTGGTCTGGGGTTCATCCAGGTACGGGGTTTTTACCAAGTCTCCCCAGACGGGCTTTTATTCCGAATCGTATGCCGGGGGGCGCGTGCCGGAGGCCGTTGATGGGGCAGGATATGATGCTGTCATCATCAAGGGGACAAGCGCTAAGCCCGTTGTCGTGGTTGTCCGTCCGGATGGGGCAGTATTCGAAGAAGCCGGTGACATGTGGGGAATGGATACCCGCCAGGCTGAAAGAGAGGCCCTCAAACGATTCGGCGCAAACGGCAGGCAGAGGAAAAGTCGTGCCGGCGCCGTGGTGATAGGCCCCGCCGGAGAAAACCAGGTCTGTTTTTCTGTCATAGAGAACGACTACTGGCGTTCGGCCGGCCGGACCGGCGCGGGCGCCGTCATGGGAAGCAAAAGACTCAAAGCCATTGTATTTCAAGGAAATTGCAGGAGGAAGCTGGCTGATAGCAGCGCCGTGAAGGCGCTTGCCAAGTATTTGGCCGAAGAGGCCAAAGGACATCCGCAAGTTGCCGCATACAAAAGCATGGGCACGCCCATGATGGTTAAGACCATGAACGAGGCAGGTGGGTTTCCTACCCGCTACTGGTCAGAAGGAACCTTTGAAAAGTGGCCGTCTATCAGCGCCGATTCCCTCCACGCCCGGTGTGAGGTCAGACCCCGGGCCTGTCTCAAGTGTTTTATCGCCTGCGGCCGCATGACAACCGTAAGAAAAGGACGTCACGCGGGCCTCAAGCTTGAAGGACCGGAATATGAGACCATTTATGCCTTTGGTGGGCTTTGCGCCATTGACAGCATTGAAGAGATCATCTACCTCAATGACATCTGTGACCGCCTTGGGATGGACACCATCAGCGCCGGCAATCTTTGCGGACTTGCTATTGAAGCAGCCCGCCGGGAGAAGATCGATTACCCGGTTAATTACGGGAAAGCCGATGCCATTGCCGGGCTATTGAAAAAGATCGCGTATCGAGAGGGGATAGGCGACCTCCTTGCCATGGGAATCAGGACCGCTGCCAGGGAATGGGGCCTTGAAGAGATTGCGATTCACGTGAAGGGTCTGGAACCTGCAGGCTATGATCCCAGGGTCCTCAAAGGCATGGGGCTCGCGTATGCCACTTCAGATCGGGGCGCCTGCCATCTGAGGGCCACCATTTTTAAGGCCGAACTTACCGGTATGATTGCCCCTGATGCCATTGAAGGCAAGGCAGACATGTTTGTGGACTTTGAGGATCGTCACAATCTTTTTGACGCCTTGATCCTGTGTCGTTTCTATCGGGACCTTTACCCATGGGAATTCCTGTGTGAAATCGTGGAAGGGGCCACTGGCTTGAAGGCCGATCAGGCAATGCTCCAGGCCATAAGCGCCAATATCTCGAATGTGGTGCGTCGATTCAACCTGAGAGAGGGGCTAAGACGAGAAGACGATCGGCTTCCGGGGCGCCTTCACAAAGAGGCCTTGGCGACCGGGCGCCATATGGATGAGGCTGACCTCGAAAAGATGGTTGGTGATTACTATCGCCTCAGGGGCTGGGATGAGCAGGGCTGTCCAGAATGACCCGCATTTTCTCGGAAAGTTGTTTCATAGAAAAGGGCTTCTGGATAAAATCATTACAACCCCGTGAAAGTGTCTGTCTTGTCTCTTCGTCCATGCAGTATCCGCTGGAAATGAGAACCTTGATGTTGGGGTTGATTTTCCTCAATCTGTCATAGGCGTTGCCGCCTGTCATGTCCGCCATATTCATATCAAGGATTACCATATCAATCTCGTCCTTGTTTTTTCTATAGATCTCAATGGCTTCCTTGCAAGTCCTCGCGATCAATGCCTTGTATCCCATAGCCTGCACCATCTGTTGACCAACATCAATGAGCATATCCTCATTATCGACAAGAAGCACGGTCTCTGTGTCTCTGAATAGCTCCCCGGACACGCCCTTTTGTCTTGAGACCCCGTTCTGATTCAGCCCGTTCTGGTTCAGACTGGACGCCCTTGTCGGGTCTTTGCTGTTTCTCGGTACATCCAGGAGTCGTTTGGTGAGGTTGACCCATTCTTGCATCTTACCCTCTATCCCCATAAGATGCTCAAAATAAGGATGGCTGGAGTCAATATCTTTAAGCATCAAAGAGAGCCGTTCGTTGATGCCGGCAAAAAGACTGTCGAATTCGTGGAAAATATTGCCTGGCGTGGGGTCGGTGGACTTTCCTTGTGCATCGTCGCCGGCAGCAGCGTGCATCTCGGGAGGCTTTCTTGGGGGCTCTTCATGAAGCCGTTCAGCACCTTGATCCTGCACGCTGGTGTGGTTCTTGTTTTTTACCACCCGGCCCTCCGGCGGCCGGGAAAAGCCTCTTTTCAGCGCGGGCCTCAGGTGAGGAGCCTTGAGGGGCTTCTTGTCCCACCACACCTCGTATTCACAGTACGGTCCGCCTTTAAAATAACACACCCTCTCCCACAACCTGGCCGGGGGAAGATGGAACATGGTGGGCATTGCCTGGTGCATGCCTTTGGCGAACATACAGAAATCCTGACTGAGAGGAAGGTCCTTGGACCAGTGAAGGCGGACTAACGAGTGGGTGTTTGAGACCGAGACGATTTCGATTCTATTTCCGGCAAAAAGCTTATCATGTATTTCTTGTACTCTTTGAACAGCACGTTTTGGGCCAAAAAAGGGGCGGAGCAATCTCCGCCGAATACTATTTACCTCTATTTGCTTTCCGTGTCTAAAGGCTGCCTTGAACACGGCCATGTCGTCCGAAGTGGCCTTCCTGGCCTGCTCCATTACATGCCGGCACACATCAATACTGACGTGGTTTTGGGGATTGCTCAGAAAATGCTCGGGGTCTTCCCCTTGCGGGAGTTCCCCCTTGAGTGGCGCCCAGAGCAGGTGCAAGTTCTCAGGCCTGTTGATTCTTACGTAGTCTATAAGTGCCTTGGTGGCTAGGCAGCTTATTTTACTCATAGCATGGCACTTTAGCACAGGTTGGCTTGCCGCAAATAGCGGAAAAGGGCCTTTTATAAACTTTGATACTTTGACTCCTTGCTGTCAACGTTTTTGTGTGAGATGGTTTGGCATGAGGCTCAGGGCGGGGCGTTTCGAAGCAGAACTCCACGAACCTCCTTGACGATTTAGTTTGCGGCCTATATTGGATAAAATAACGCAATCTCAACGGAGAAGCTTGGATGGAAAAAATCATAGTCGAAGGGGGCCGCCGTTTACAGGGGACCGTAGCCATAAGCGGGGCAAAGAACGCAGCCCTTCCAATATTGGTTTCGAGCCTGCTCACCGAGGGATGGAATGTTTATGACAATGTTCCTGACCTGAGAGACATCAGGACTATAAAAAAACTACTGACTGAGCTTGGGGCCCACGTGGAGACCGAAGAAGATGTCGTCAAGATCAATACAAGTGGGCTAGAAAGCCATGAGGCTTCTTATGACCTGGTGAAGACAATGCGTGCTTCGGTCCTCGTTCTTGGACCTTTGCTCGCACGCCTTGGGCGGGCACGAGTCTCTTTACCCGGGGGGTGCGCCATCGGCGCTCGCCCGATCAACCTGCACATCAAAGGCCTGGAGCAAATGGGAGCTGATATTTCCCTTGAGCACGGCTATATCGATGCCCGGGCTCGATTACTTAAGGGGGCTGACATATATTTTGACATTGTTACCGTAACGGGCACAGAGAACCTGATGATGGCGGCTGCTTTGGCCCATGGTGTAACCATCCTGAGGAATGCGGCCCGTGAACCAGAGGTGGTGGCCCTGGCCGATGCCTTGAATCAGATGGGCGCTCAGATAACTGGGGCAGGCACACCGGTTGTGACCATTACGGGTGTTGATGGACTTAAACCGGCCTCCCTGACCATCATACCGGACCGGATCGAAACAGGCACTTTCATGATTGCCGCCGGTGTGAC
>JAFGFW010000190.1 GCA_016930875.1 Deltaproteobacteria bacterium
CATTTTCAGGAGTCGAGGCGCACGCATGGCAAGGCGCGAGGAGGGCGAATAGCAAGCTATTTAACCGACGAGCAACGCAGCCAGGCGTGATGGACCTGCCTGCCGGCCGGCAGGTCGGCGCATCAAAATGTGAGGTTATTTTTGAGCGAGCCCTAAGCCAATACCGAGCCTTAAAAAGCAGGCCTATGATCACAGAGTAAAGGGCATCACCGATGCCGCCGCACTGGCCGCCGCAAAAGATGCACATGCGACACCTCCAGAAATATCCTTGTCAAGATCCTTAATAGACAACATATACGTCATTCAGTTTCCAGCCTTGAGGCAGTCTTCGCAAGTTCCCTCAAATCGGACATCCACACTCTTGATGATCCGTTTGCCCTTTTTTTGATACTTCCCGATATCTACGGGGAGAAACTCCGGCCCCAGACACTCCATGACCCCGCATCGGCTGCACACAAAATGGGGATGGTCAGGATGATGCCGGGTTGCGCCCATTCCATACCTGAAAGCCCTGTCTCCGGCTGAAAGGCGTTTAACCAAACCCTTGTCTACCAGCAAGTCAAGGATGCGATAAAGGGTAACTTTGTTAATAGACATCTGCTCCCGGACAGTCGCCATGATTTCGGCCGCCGCAAGCGGCCTCGATCCCTCCCCGATTGACCTGAAAACTGCCTCACGAAGGGCGGTCGGGTCCACACCATTGCCCTCAAGCATTTCCACGTAGTTGCAATATTCAGACATAATGTTGCTAATAACATGGATGCAACTAAGTTGCAAGGCGCTTTCGGCAAGGCTATTGACCCTGCCAGGGAAGTGATGCCCCCTGGGTTTGCCGATATTGTCCAAAGATCAGTTTGTGGGGAAAATGCTGGGGACGCGGCCTTTCGGGGTCTATGATTTTATGGTTTACGTAGCGTGCAGGGTATACTATTGAGGGTGTTATGTCAAAGAAGGAGCCGGATTTGCTGTGCTCGTTATAAGATGTGCGGCCTGCAAGAGGAAGTTGTGGAAATACGACAAGATCGGCCAGGGAGAGGTTTTGAGATGTCATAAGGATAGAATCGTAAGGATGTACGATATAGGGAGAGATAAAGATAGGGTGAAGTGCTTGTGCGGCAAGGACATCGGCATCGACAAAGGAAGCCACATCAAGATGATCGGCAGTGCATTTACCTGTACCGGCACAAAGAGAAATAGCTAGTGTCCATCCATAAATGGCCCTTTTCTCCGCCTCCGGCGGATCAATCTGCGGGGATCGCTTGTGCGGCGTACCAATGGCTTTAGGAAAAACCCTCTAAGTCGAAACAGGCTCTTGCGTTTCGGGTAGTTTGCTCAGCTATTTCTTCTTGGGTGATCCCCCTGACTCTGGCCACCTCCGCCAAGGTGACCTGTACATGGACAGGCCTTGTGGCCAACTCCCGATATTGAACCGGGGTATCGGTCTCGAGTAGCAGGTTGGAAAGGGGCACTGCATTGATGGCCTTTTCATGGTACGGGTTGTACAGGAGCGCCGGGGTGGCAGACATATAGTAGCCGGCAGCGGCGATAAGAGGAATCAAGTCAAGAGGACCGCTGTACCAGTGAAAGACCGCTTTTTTTAAACCCGCCTCTTTGACCATGCGAAAAACCGTCTCGTGTGAATACCGGCAATGCAGTATCATCGGCTTGTCATGTTTTTTTGCTATGGAGAGGAGCCTTAGAAAGATGGCCTTTTGCACCTTTTTCTTTGTCTTTGCCTTATAGTCAAGTCCCACCTCGCCAAGGGCAATACAATGAGACAGGTTCTTGTCAATATGGGCAAGTGTCTCGTCATCGTTTTTCGGGTTTAGACGCCACGGATGATACCCCACGGCCGGAAAGACGAATCCCGGATTCTGGCCTGCTATTTCCAAGGTTTTCTGGTTGGACGAGATGTCTTGTCCTACGGCCACAATGGCCAGGACGCCACCTTCCTTGGCCTCCGTTATGACATCCTGTGGATCAGGGAATTCATCCAAATGGGCGTGGGTGTCTATGACAGACGGTGCTTTTTTCACGTTTGCCGGCTTCCGTCGTTCTGTTTACTTCTCATAGATGTAAATATGCTCTATCCCGGGTTTAAGGAAAAAGGTGCTCATCTTGACCTTCTTTTCATTTGGCGAAAAACTGATGACGGTTTTCTTTTCACAGACCACGCGTTCCAGGCTCTTGATGTCTTTGAGTTCAATCGTGGGATTGCTGCAGAAAGCCACCTCAACAGCGTGATCATCATTCATGCCCACCATGTCCACCGGGCCCTCCGGATAGCGTGGATTACGAAATGCAGGAACGGGGCGCAGTCCTTGCTCCTTTAAGAAACCGAAAAGGACGCATCGAATGGTCTCTTTAACGACAGTATCCCTAATTTGTCCCTTGGGAATCGCTCTGATGGCCTGCAATATCTTCTTTTGGATCTCGTCTTTCATGCTTATCTTAACCTGGCCGACTGTTTTGCCGTTGACAACCAATACCTGAGACGCTATGGCTGGTCAACTATAATCTTGGTCCAGGTTTTGAACAACCATCTATATCAAACCTTAGAATTCGGCAAGGTCCTTGACGACCTGACCCGCCGGAGCCATTGCCCCCTTTCTGCCGAGCGTCTTCGGCAACTAAAACCCCTTTCAAGCCTCGAACTGGTCAGAAAGGGCCTGGGAAGAATCTCCGAGATTCGCACCCTTATGGACTCAGGTGGTTCCTTTCCAATGGATACTTTCAACGACGTCAGTAGCTATCTGCAATCAGCAGCCGTTGAGGGAAGCTATCTGGATGCAAAGGCTTTTCGCGAGATTCATAGAATCCTGGGGTTAGGGAGAGGACTTCACAGTTTTTTCAGAGAAAACCGGCAGGATTTCCCCCTCCTTTGTGAGGTCGCCAAAGGACTTAGCTCCAACCCCGGCCTGATGCAAGAAATAGACAGGGCAATCGACCTAAGTTCTTTGGAGATTCGGGACCGGGCAAGCCCGGCTCTTGGCGCCATCCGTCGCGAGAAAGCCAAGGCCATTGAACGAGCGCGAAGGCAACTGGAGAGCCTGCTTCACAGGCTGGCGCATAAAGGTATCCTCCAGGAACGCTTCATCACCATGCGATCCGGGCGGTGGGTACTCCCGGTAAAAGAGAGCCACAAGCACTTGGTGGAAGGGGTTTTGCACGACAAGTCGGCAAGCGGAGCAACCGTTTTTGTGGAGCCCCTCAATACACTGGAGCTCAACAACCAGATTCGCCGCCTTGAAGCAGAAGAGCGTCATGAAATTGAAAGGGCGCTTCGTGCCTTGACCGATATTGTTCGCAAAGATCTGAGTGAATTGGAACAAAACTTTGAGATCCTGGTCAGCCTTGATTGCATTTACGCTGCAGCCCTGGCGTCAAAGGCAATGAATCAACATGAGCCCGCCCTAAACACCCGGGGGGCGCTCAAGATCAAGAATGGGCGTCACCCGCTGCTTGTTCTGAAAAAATCGCCTTTGTCGGATGTGGTCCCCCTGAATCTCGCAATCGGAGAAGGCTTTAACACACTGGTCATAACCGGACCAAATGCCGGCGGAAAGACAGTGGCGCTAAAGACACTGGGGCTCCTGGCCCTCATGGTTTCGTGCGGGCTTCATATACCCGCAGATGCCGATTCAGAGGTGCCGATCTTTGATAGCATCTTCGCTCACGTGGGAGACGCACAGTCTATCGAGATGGACCTTTCCACTTTTTCCGCCCATCTTTACGAGATCAAGGCCATTGTTGAGGAAGCATCCTCCAGAGACCTGGCGCTTATTGACGAGATCGGAACCGGCACTGATCCGGAGGAAGGGGCTGCCCTGGCCATGGCTGTGCTGGAAGCGCTGACTGCCCGTGGAGTCGTCACCGTGGTGACAACCCATCATGGCGCGCTAAAGGCCTTTGCCCATGAAACCGCCGGTATTGCGAACGGATCCATGGCCTTTGACAGTCAATCACTCACCCCGACATACGAGTTTCGTGCTGATCTTCCCGGTTCCAGCTACGCTTTTGAGATCGCCAGACGCATGGGCCTTCCGGAAACCATTGTCTCGCGTTCCAGGTCTCTGATGGGAACCCAGACAAATCGATTGGAGGAGTTAATTCTAACAATCGAACAACAGATCGAGGATAACAGACAACTGGGAAGGGATCTGGAAGAGGAAAGAACCATGGTGGACAGGTTGAGGCAGCATTACGAGACGGAAAGCGCACGCCTGGCAGGCCACGTAAAGGAACTGCGCCACAAGGCGGTCGAAAAGGCCAGCGACATCATAAGGCAGGCAAATGCCACTGTGGAAAATGCCATACGCACGATTAGAGAAAAAGGCGCCAGCAAAGAAGCCATCCGTGAAGCCAGATTACTTGTCGATGAGGAAAGAACGGCTCTTGAAAAGAAGTTTGAAATCCTGACGTTTGACGAGAAATTCCATGGAAAAAACCAGCTTTCGAGTAAACTCCGGCCCGGAAACCGGGTTTATTGGAAACAAAGTGGCGTGCTCGGGACGGTGTTATCTGATCAGGATCAGGCCGGCCGCGTACTTATTGCCTTTGGGAAGCTCAAGGCCCATGTGCCAAGAGATGAATTGAGCATGGCCAAAGATGCCGAGGAGTCTTGCGCCGATCGAATCCTTGGTGTTCAGACCCATGCCCCGGAAAACGTTCGGACTGAAATTGACATTCGCGGGATGCGCGTGGAGGAAGCTTTAAGTGTGGTAGATAAATCCCTGGACGATGCTGTGTTGGCCGGTCTAAAGGAGCTTCGGATCATCCATGGAGTGGGAACCGGCGCCCTTCGCAACAGTCTCGCGCCGTTTTTGAGACAGCATCCCCTTGTGTTGGGAACCCGCCAGGGAGGTCCTCATCAGGGGGGTCCTGGTGTTACGATTGTGGAGATATAGAACGTAACCGTTCACGGTTACAAAAAAATGAACATCGAACATCGAACGTCCAATCGCTCGACCTTGAGGCTCTCGACAGGCATCGAACCTTGAATGGGAAAAGATGAAGA
>JAFGFW010000191.1 GCA_016930875.1 Deltaproteobacteria bacterium
CAACTATTGGATGTACGTAGGTCTGATGATGATCGGCTTTTATGCCATGATGGCAAAGAGGAACTTGATAAAGAAGATCATCGGCATGAACATCTTTCAGTCAGCCATCATATTTTTCTACATCTCCACATCCGTCAAGAAGGGTGCGACCGTCCCCATTCTGGAGCATGCCCACGGAGGCCACGGGCACCATGCCGTTGATGTTATGCAATATGCCAACCCATTGCCCCATGTGCTCATGCTTACAGCCATTGTAGTGATGGTAGCCACACTGGGAGTGGCACTGGCTGTGGCCATCATGATTTACAGGAGATATCATACATTAGAGGAAGACGAGATCATTATGAGCATAAGAAGAGGTTGAGAAGATGATAGCACAGATCCCGATCCTGATTGTTGTAATCCCGCTGATATCCTCTATGTTGTGCCCCCTTATCGGACTGTGGAGGAAAGGCCTATGCTATTTTTGGGCCGTTTTCGTCCTTGCGTTATCTGCGCTGGCATCCATGAGTACGCTGCTTAGGGTGATAGAGAGCGGTACCATCCACTATCGTCTGGGAGGCTGGGCGCCTCCCTTCGGGATTGAGTATGTTGTTGATCAACTGAATGCCATGATGCTGGTTATCGTGTCTGTCATCAGCCTGATGGTTGCCATCTATTCCAAGCGGAGTGTCGAACAGGAATTGCCAGAAAGAACCGTTTACTTTTACACCGTTTTTTTACTCCAGGTGACGGGTTTCTTAGGCATCGTCATAACCGGTGACCTGTTTAACCTTTATGTGTTTTTGGAGATCGGCTCCCTGGCCGGCTATGCCCTGATCGCCGTCGGCGAGGATGGCGCGCCCCTGGCCACTTTTAGATACATCGTTATGGGAACCATCGGCGCCTGTTTCTATCTACTAGGCGTCGGCTATATCTACATATCGACCGGTTCTCTTAATATGGCGGATGTTCAGCAAATACTGCCGCGCCTGTATGATTCAAAGGTTGTCCTTACAGCCGTTGCGTTCCTTCTTGCAGGGTTGGCGGTCAAGATGGCCCTTTTCCCTGTCCATGTGTGGCTGCCAGATGCCTATACAAAGGCCCCTTCAGTTGCCAGCGCCCTGATTGCTCCCCTGATGACCAAAATATCGCTCTATGTCATGATCCGGGTGCTTTTTACCGTGTTTAAGCCTCACTTGTCCGTGGAGCTGCTTCCGGTTACCGACATAATGGCCTGGGCAGGTGTCATTGCCATATTAGGGGGCGCTATAATGGCCCTTGCCCAGACTGATTTCAAAAGGATGCTCTGTTACGTCGTTGTGGCAGAGGTTGGCTATATTGTTGGCGGTGTAGGATTGGCTAACACGATAGCGATGCAGGGAGCGATCCTCCACATCCTCAATGACGCGGTTATGACGGTTGGGCTCTTTACTGTTGCCGGCATTATAGCATACAAAATGAGAAGTCATAACCTATCTGATTTTAAAGGCCTTTTTAGAAAGATGCCCTTCACCATGGCTGCTTTTGTGGTTGGCGCTTTGTCCATCATTGGGGTCCCTCCCACGTGCGGCTTTTTTAGCAAGTGGTACCTTATCCAGGGGGCCGTGATAGCTGAGCATTGGGCGTTTCTGGCGGCATTGCTTTTATCCAGTCTCATTAGTATGATTCTTTTTTTTCGGGTTATTGAAATTGCATACGACTTCCATGCCTCTCACGGACACGAAGGGCACACACATGGTACCGGCCACGCTCAGATAATAGACGAGGCCCCTCTGAGCATGTTAATCCCAACGATTGCCATTGCCCTAGGTATTATCTTAATCGGTCTTTATAATCAGGCGATTTTGTCCAATATTATCGCATCTGCTGTGCCAAAGTTATGAGCTGCTCTGTAATCCTGATATATGAGGTAATAGTTGGGGGGGCAAGGGAACCCCCTGGACGAAGGCATGCCGCCATTTCCATCCCCCTCCGCCAAACCCTCACACTTCAGGCTAGCACTTACCCATGTCTTCCGCCCCCGGCCCCTCATACAAGGAGAAAGGAAGTATTGATCAGGGCAATCGAATTACACCTTGACTTGATTCTTAGGTGATTCTGATGATAAAAGTAGGAAGTGAACTGGGTGCTGCGTTAGAAAACCGGCGGGAAACTTAAGAAAAAGACCACAGGGAGATATCAAGAATAAATGTCTAAACTCCTGCTCATAGATGATGAGGAGTCCATAAGAAAGGTCTTGGGCCTCTACTTGCGCAGCAAGGGTTATGAAGTCATCACGGCAGCGGATGGCCCAAAAGGGATAGATTTATTCCTGCAAGAAAGGCCTCCTATCGTGTTAACCGATATGAAGATGCCCGGCATGGATGGGATTGAGGTGTTAAGAAGGATAAAAGAGGCCAGCCCTGAAACCGAAGTCATCGTCATTACGGGGCATGGGGATATGGACCTGGCGATTCAATCCCTCAAACTTAATGCCTCCGATTTTGTCACCAAACCTGTTGGAGATGAGGTCATATCGGTTGCCCTGAGACGGGCGCAGGAAAGGCTGGATACGCGGAGGCTGCTCAAGGAATACACGGATAATTTGGAGCTTATGGTCAAGGACGCGACAGAGGAGTTGAGGAAGGCCCACGACTTCCAAAAAAACCTCATCCAGAATTCCATTTACGGGATCATAGCAGCGGGAAGCGGCGGGACCATTGTCGTCTTCAATCGAGGGACTGAGGATCTGCTGGACTATGCGGCAGACGACGTTGTCGGCAAGATGCATATTGACAGCCTATACCCCCCTGGTGTTGGTGAAACGGTGCGTCAAACACTTTATGGCGAAGCCTGTGGAGGCAAACACAGACTTGTGGGTTATGAGAATGTCATTGTTTCAAAAAAGGGCGAACAAATCCCTGTGCGGATATCAGGGGCCACCCTTTTTGAAGACGGTGCGGCCACGGGCGTTGTGTATTTCTTCCAGGATTTACGGGAAATCAAGAGACTCCAGAATGAATTGATACAAAGCGAAAGGTTGTCCGCCATTGGGCAAGCCGTCGCAGGCATGGCCCATTATACCAAGAATATCTTGAATGGGCTCCAGGGTGGCGTTTACATCGTTAACACGAGTTTAAAGAAAAACAAGCCGGACCTTTTGCACAAGGGCTGGAGCATGGTCGAGAACAATGTTGGTAGAATTTCTGACCTGGTGATGAATATGCTCATTTACTCCAAGGAACGTGAGCCCGATTACGTGAGCTGCTCCCCGAATGATATTGCTCAAGAAGTCTATGATCTTATGTATCAGACCCTTGAAGCCAGGTGGGCGAAGTTACGTGACGTTATGAAAGAAAAGGCTCCGCAGCCTAAGGTGAAGCTAGTCAAGGATTTTGCTTTTTCTATTAATGAGTGTTTTCTTGACCCTACCGGGCTCCACCGATGTCTCCTTAATCTGGTCACCAATGCCATTGATGCCTGTACCGCCGAACGCCATGAGGGCAAGGAGTTCTTTGTAGTCATAAGGACCCGCAAGGAAGACGGTGGCATCAGATTCGAAATCGCGGATAATGGTGTGGGTATGACCCAGGAGATTCAGGAGAGTCTCTTTGAGGATTTCTTTTCAACCAAGGGCCCCAAAGGCACCGGCCTTGGGCTGCTTGTGACCAGAAAGATCGTTGATGAGCACGGTGGGACCATTACTTTTGATTCAACTCCAGGTGAGGGCACAACTTTTATTATGCGTTTTCCGTGCGGAAAAGCAAGTTCAAATAGGACAGAGCGAGCGGGATAACGGGAAACCTCAAGTCAACATAAGTATTCAATGGCGGCTCTTGTCACTTCGAGCGGAGCGAGAAGGCTTGCGTGAAAGAGTCCCTTCTCAAGATTTATCCCTTCGGTCGAAACGACATGGGACGAACGGGTGCGGGTCTTTACCAAAAGGCATATCCGAAAGAGTCCGGATAACAACGTGAAAAACGGAAAGGAGGGGGCTGTCATGGAAAAAAAGATTCTTATCGTAGATGACGAAGTCGAGCACATAGATTTTGCATCCACCATATTGGAAGAAAGCGGTTATGCACCGATAGTCGCTATGGATGGCAAGGAAGGCATGGAGAAGGTCAAGGCCGAAAAACCGGATCTCATTCTCCTGGACATACTGATGCCGGAACGGGGCGGGATTGGAATGTATCAGGAACTCAAGCATGACGAGGAGACCAAGGACATTCCAGTCATCATTGTTACGGGCATTGCCAGAGGCGGGCGTTTCGACGACCTCATTGTGCGGCAGAAGCAAGACCTCCCGGCCCCTGATGGATATATCGAAAAGCCGATGAATGCAGACGTCATGCTCAAGATGGTCAGTGATTTGTTATCGTAGATAAGGGCTCTTTATTGTAAGAGTTGGGGACACGGTTGGCTTTTGCTGAGCTGATTGTCTATTGATAACAAGATGTCGTCCGAGTCTGTCATATGAATACCGGTCAGACCCGATTGGAGGTCACCATGAAATGGTTGATAATCACAACGACTACCGGGCTCCTTACCCTTTGTCTGTTTGTCCTTTCGGCACTCCATGTTTCGGCTGACAAGGAAAAGGCAACTTATGTAGGAATGGAAAAGTGCAAGGAATGTCATCCAGAGCACGTAGAGAGTTATTACTCTTGGAAGTACTCAAAGAATTTCCGGGTCATAAAGATGAGGAAAAAAGATGATGACCCTAATTGTGTTCCCTGTCATACCACAGGATATGGAGAACCGGGAGGATTTGTCACTATCAGCGAGACCCCGGGCATGGTGAATAAACAATGTGAAAGCTGTCATGGCCCGGCCAGCCTTCACCTCAAGGCTCCGACCAAGCGCGAACATCAGGAGACACTGAGCATTCCACAGAATGTCTGTACAGTGTGTCACAGCGGCCACAAGCATCCGGGGTACTGATAAAATGGGTCTTGCCCCGTCATTCCTAGACAACTTCCGAGCCAGACTACGCATACCCAGCCTGACGCTCAAGCTGATATTAGGCATGAGCGTCATTTTCATTGTATTCATAGGCGTCTTTACTTATTTTGATATGGTGACACGAACAAAGTTTCATTACAGCAACCACGAGGAACGAGCCTATGAGATCAGTAATATGGTTATGAGAAGTATTGAGTATCCTATGCTCGATGGAGAGATGGAGGTCGTCCAGGCTATCCTGGAAAGCTTGAACAGACTGAGGGATGTGACAGTAGCAAATCTTTGCGATACTGAAGGCACTATCAAGTATAGTGGATTGCCAGCGAACATAGGCGGGGTCGACAGTTCAGAAGCCACAAAGAGGGCGTTACGCAACAGTGTTTTGGTAAAGGGCCTGGAGATGTTGGGAGAAAAAAAGATACTCCAACATGCCATGCCAATCCGCAATGAGAAAACCTGTCATAAGTGCCATGGTGCTGAAGAACAAATATTGGGGATTTTGTCCGTGGGAATTAACTGGACGCCTATAGAGCAAAGGATAGCAGCGCTCAGGGACAAGGAGATTACCCTGGCCGCAATTTCTCTTGTGGTTGTGGGTTTTTTCTTGAGCCTATTCCTGTCCAAATACATTACGCGACCCCTCTCTACGCTGACGCGTCTAGCCGATGAAATCAGCCGGGGAAGACCCGGGTTTGAATTTGGCAGAACGGTCAAATGCTGGGAGGTGGAGAAATGTGATAAAACCGACTGCCCAGCCCATGGGAATACGGAAAGGCTGTGTTGGTACGTGGGCGGGACCCTCTGTCACGGTCAGCCGTCAGGGAAATTTCCCGAAAAGCTGGACGAGTGTCGCAAATGCAAGGTGTATAAAATGCATGTGGGTGACGAGATGGTCCACTTGGCGGATTCATTCAAGGAAATGCTCAGCAAATTGAAGGTCTCTGACGAAGAGCTGAGACGCTCTGAAGCAAAATACAGGCGTCTGTTTGACAGCGATCCAAACCCCATTTTTATCTTGGATCGTCAAACACTTAGCATTCTGGATGCCAACGCAAGGGCTGAGAGCCAATATGGCTATTCCAAAGAAGAGCTTCTGAAGCTTTCTTTCAAGGATTTGGGATATGAAGCAGATGCACGGGAAATTATGTTGAGTTTCAGAGATGTCACGGATCATCGATCTATTGTGTTTTCCAAGAAGCAACATCGCAGAAAAGATGGGGGGCTTTTTTATACCAGCATTCACGTATGTGGCGCGCGATACATGAAAAAAAACGCTCTGATTGCTACAACAACCGATGTCACAGAGAGCGTGCAGAAAGAGACTCAGTTGATTCAGGCCGGTAAACTGGCAACTTTGGGAGAAATGGCCGCAGGCATTGCCCACGAATTGAATCAGCCGCTCAATGTCATGAAGATAGGCAGTGACTTTCTCACAGAGATGCTAAAGACGGGCAAAGCGATCAGTGATGAAGAATTAAACACTGTGGCTGGAGAAATCAGGGCCCAGGTGGCAAGAGCATCTGTCATTATACATCATATGCGGGAGTTTGCCAGGGTAGCGGACGTCAGCAGCTATAAACTTGATATCAATGAACCCATCAGAGACGTTTTTAAGATATTGGGTCAACAGTTAAGGCTGCATCAAATAGACTTAGAACTGGATTTGGGGGAAGACTTGCCTCCGATCATGGCAGATCATAATAAATTAGAACAGGTTTTCATAAACCTCGTGACAAATGCCAGGGATGCCATGGAAGAGAGAACGTCCGGCGCAACCAGGTTATTAAGAATAAGATCTTTTGTAGATAATGACGATGTCGCAGTAACCGTATCCGATACCGGGGCCGGCATTTCAGAAGACATCATAGATAGGGTATTTGAACCCTTTTTCACCACAAAAGGCGTCGGCAAAGGCACCGGACTTGGGCTTTCCATTAGCTATAGCATCATCAAAGACTGTGGTGGGACCATAAGGATGGAAAGTGAAGCAGGTCTTGGAACAAAGTTCGAACTACGGTTTCCTGCAGGTGCGGGGAATGCTCAAGACAATCCATAATGCTCTCGCCAGCCAGAAAAACTCATTGCCGCAAAAGAAACCACGCCCAGAGCTTGGCCTTAACCTGTCTCGCAAAAGGGTGCGCAGCGCGCATCACATCAATCCTTAGCCAACGTCATTGACTTCATGGGCGGAATCCGTTAGAGAAAAGATAACGAAAGCCGTTGAAGTGGCGATCAGTGACACCGGCAAACGCATTCACAAGAAGGCCGTAACATCTCAAAAAGTCCGGGTGCTGCTCCGGGCGAGGGGCCCTTTTTTCAAAGGCGATATCAACTAAAGATTTTGGGCTGCGTTATCGGTCGGAATCATCGACAACGTGCTATTTTTGCATCTTGCTCGGATTTGCCCTCTGGTCTTGCCAAAATCATGATCATAGATACGTGAATCTTTGCTTATCGATATAGAAGAATGTGTAGGAGTCGCGGGACGGTGATGTTTATGGAAGTTGATCATACTATGGATCAAGAGGAAAAAGACGTCCTAAAGAATCTTATCGTCTATTTAGGCTGCATAGTACCCCATCTCCAGGAAGTGAAGCTTAATAAGCTGATTTACGTCGCCCATCTATACCATTATTCAAATTATGGCCTGCTTCTAACCAAGACTCCATTTCTTAATTTTAGTCATGGTCCCCATGCTCCGGCGATTAGATCCGTCATAAACGAGCAACTTGAAAGCAATGCCATGCGCTTGGAGATATCCCGTAGCGAGACAGAACCACCATATTCAAACCCTTGTATAATTATTAAGTCCTGTATAAGGAAAGATGAAAGGCTATCTAATCAATGTTTGAATACTATGAAAGAAGTCG
Source organism: Deltaproteobacteria bacterium (assembly GCA_016930875.1). Lineage (NCBI taxonomy): Bacteria > Pseudomonadati > Myxococcota > Myxococcia > Deltaproteobacteria bacterium. The sequence goes on from JAFGFW010000191.1 coordinate 7,797, forward strand.
TCGAAGATTGGGGAGACAAGATTTTCACAGAGATACTTGATTATGCCACTAGAACGATTCCTTTCATTTCGACTGGATATAGAGAGCCCATCGATCTGACGAGTATCCAGCCATCGCAGAGTCTCAAGTGCGCCTTGACGTTGCCAGAGAGAGTCAGTCTCCACAAGTTTATTAAGACCCCTGAAGAGGCGGTTGGTAAAGCTGGCGGCTGTAACAGCCAAGCCTGCTCAGTGTCTGTTAATGAAGCAGCAGAGATATATCTTGCTTTGTGCGGTGATCTTCCGGAGAAAATCCCTTCCAAAGAACACCTTGGATTCAACGCCCAGGCGGTCCTGGATGCATTCGGCAATGCGTGTGACAAGAATGAAGACGGCACGGAGAACCATCTAACCGATACTGACAGTGCGGCACAACTGGCACACTCTCTGATAAATCCTGCGGGTTTCAGGTATCATAATAATTCAGTGGCCTTAAGGATCGGGATGCTCTTACTGAAAAGGCGTGGTTATTCTTTTGACAGGAACTTTGTGGAGGAAAATTCCCCGGCGGTGCATGATTATGAATCCCTAAGGGATTGGTTTGGCAGGGCAAGCTCAAGGCTTGCCACCGGGTGAGAGAAAGCAGGATTCGGCAACCTCAGGAAATGACCCCGCACACCCATAGATCCTTGCTCCTGGGTATCTCCTTAATTAGTGTTCTATGTCTGGCTGTTGGGCTTGCCCTGAGCTTCCGTTTGGGGGAAGACGGGGCAAGCCATCTATTTTGGTTTTGGTGTATAGCGACAGTGTGTGTCCTGGTAGGCGTGAGCGCAATCTTACTATACGAAGAAATGCGCCTTGGCAAGCAGCAGCAGCAGGTAACCCGGAAAACTGAGGAACTAAAAAAGTCTGAAGAAAAATACCGCAGCCTGGTTGAAAGCACTGAAGACTTCATCTTCACTGTCGATGCAACCGGGCATTTTCAATCTTTGAACAGCTTTACCGCGAATTTTTTTGGGGGCACGCCCTCTCAGTTCATTGGAGAGCCGCTGTCTGTCCTTTTTTCAGAAGAGGTTGGAGCTCAACAGCTCAGGCTTGTGCGCGTGGTCTTCGAATTTAGAAAAAGCGTGCGGGACGAGTTCATGGTGACAACTGGTGAACATCAGGCCTGGCTCAGCGCCAACTTCATGCCGGTCAAAGATGAACAGGGCAAGGTCGTGTCCGTTTTATGCATTGCCAGAGATATTACCGAAAACAAGAAACTGGAGAACCAGCTCGTCAATACCGAAAAGCTTGCCTCGATGGGGACCCTGGCGGCCGGAGTGGCTCACGAACTGAACAATCCTCTTGGCGTGATGCTAGGCTATACAGATCTGCTTTTGGAAAAGCTTGCCAAGGGGAGCCAGGATTACGAGGACCTGAAGACCATTGAGCGTCACAGCCTTCATTGCAAAGAGGTGGTGGAGAACTTGTTGAGCTTTGCCCGTCAGGAAGAAGGCGTTTCAGAGTATTGTGACGTCAATGAGGCCATCAACAACATAATCAACGTGGTCAGACATTCGTTGGAAATGAAAAATATCGATCTCCGATTAGATCTAGCTCCCCAGCTTCCGAGGGCAGGTGGAGACTCCCGTCAGATGCAACAGGTTTTTTTGAACCTTGTTAACAACGCCTCGGCGGCCATGAAAGGGGGCGGAATCTTGGAGGTTAAGACGGCTTTAAGCCCCGGTCAGGACAAAGTGCTTATCACAGTTCGGGACGATGGACATGGCATCAAGAAAGAACACATGGAAAATATTTTCGACCCTTTCTTTACGACCAAGAGTGAAGGTGAGGGGACGGGGCTGGGTCTTTTCGTCAGTCACGGAATTGTAACGAAATACGGAGGCGCAATTACCTGTGAAAGCAGCTTCCAGGAGGGTTCCCAAGGCCCACATGGAACAGTTTTTACTGTCACGCTAAAGGCCAAAGAGGGGGACGAGTTATGAGTGGCAGGATCCTGGTTGTGGATGACGAGAAGGACATGCTTTCCCTTCTGAGAAGGATCATTACGGAAAAGACCCTCCACAAGGTGGCAACCGAGCATGACCCCTTGAAAGCTGTTGAAATTATGGAAAAAGAAGCTTTTGATGTGGTTATCACCGATCTGAAAATGCCGGGGATGGACGGGATTGGCCTGCTTGGCGAGGTACGAAGGATTCAGCCTTGTGCCGTGGTTATCATCATGACCGCCTATGCCACCATAGAAACCGCGGTGGAAGCGATCCGAAAGGGGGCGTTTGACTACATCTCCAAGCCATTCCGAAAAGAACGCATCTTGCTCACTCTTCGCAGGGCCTTGGACTGGCAGGCCCTGACCCGTGAGAATATTGCCTTGCGCGAGTCCCTTGAACAACAGAAAAAGCCTCCGACTATTGTCGCTTCCAGCCCTGCCATGACATCGACTCTAAATAGGGTCAAACAAGTGGCCAAATCAATGGCAACCATCTTGATCCAGGGGGAGAGCGGCACGGGCAAAGAACTTGTGGCCAAGTCGATTCATGCCTACAGCGATCGCAGTGACAAGCCTTTTGTAACCATCGACTGCACGGCTATCCCGGAGCAGATCATTGAAAGCGAACTTTTCGGCCACGTAAAGGGGGCGTTCACCGGTGCCTGGAAGGATAAGAGGGGGTTGGTAGATGAGGCAAATCAGGGCACCCTGTTTCTGGATGAGATTGGAGAGCTGAGCATGGTCATGCAGGCCAAGCTGTTGCGCCTTCTTCAAGAAGGGGAATATAAGGCCGTGGGCGGCCTGAATACCAAGCACGCTGACATTCGATTTGTAGCCGCCACCAACTACGATCTCGAGCAACGCACGGCCGAGAAGAAATTCCGAGAAGATCTTTTTTATCGCCTTAACGTGATTCGTTTTCGTTTGCCTCCACTGCGGGAACGGCGAGAGGACATCCCCCTGCTGGTGTGTCACTTTCTGGAAAAATATGGCAAATTGAACCGCAAAGCAATACGTGACATTGACCCGGAGGCCATGTCAATACTCATGGCCCGGCAGTGGCCTGGGAACGTCAGGCAGTTGGAAAACGTGATTGAAAGGGGAGTGATTCTGTGCCGGTCTGAGCAAATTATGCTTGAAGATCTCATGCCTGAAAGCTCTCATGCGAGCGTGCTGTCCTGCTTCAACGGGGCCACTTACAACCTTCCTTTCAAAGAGGCCAAAGAAGCAGTGATCAGGGCCTTTCATCAACAATACATCCATGCAATACTCCAGCAAAACAAGGGCAATATTTCCAGAGCTGCACAGCAGGCCGGCCTGCAGCGGCAATATCTTCACCGCCTGATTAAGGAGGAAAACATCAGCGCTGAAAATTTCAAAGATGATGCCGCGAACCATGCTTCCAGGCCAGAGGCCCTCTAGGAGGCTGTCCGAGAATGGGTATTTCCCGCAATCTCTGCGTCAGACTCAGATTTTAATCCTCAAAATACTCAGTGTATTCCTGCAGTTAAAATCTTCGTCTTCCTTGACCTTGCAAAAAATCTCTCATTCTCGGACAGTCTCCTAGGCCGGAAGCTGACTGTAACCTGTTTGTTTCGCCAATCAACCCACTGGAATTCTGGTACTTCTTATAGCCTTCACCTAATATGTCACCTTGAACTGTAACCTGAAAGTTTACAAAGCCTCAGTCCTCCAACCAGGCTCGAAAGCTCAGGAATACTATATTTGCTGCTATTCCAAGGTGTTACAACCAGCCGCTTCTGCATTGTCACTATGGTACATATCTTGCGACAGGTGATAACTTAATCTTAATTCCCCTTTTTTAGCGGCGTAGCCGCGTTGTATAAAATCGCGGAAGCGATTTTATGTCAGGAAATCTACAATACTCGCCAGGCGGATCAGGCCGAGAGGATGAGGATGAGGATGAGGAAGCTTTGCGTTCAGGAGATTGTCATTCCCATTGAGGATCACGTTGCGTCAAAGCCGTCTGTGTCTCCTGAAGATAAGATCACGGATGCCATAGAGGTCATGTTGAAAAATGATCTGAAGCAAATTGCCGTGAGACGAGAAAACAGAGTCCTTGGCATGATCACCCTTGAAGATGCCTTCAAGGAAATCGGATTGGAAGGAGGCCTGAAATTAAAGGGAAAGCGAAGCGTTGTTGTCCATGGCAGGAAGCTCATGGTGGATGAATAGCAAGTGTCCAAAATCATACGGGAAAAACAGCATGGAGAGGGGGTGTGGATGGTTTTTTCGCGGCATTTGAGCAATTGGTCAGAAACTACATAGAAGGAGGAGAATTGTTGCCATGAATTTTTTTAGACAGTGGGGCCAATTTATGATGATGGGTGCAAGAGCCCTTGCCGAATGGGAAATCCAAAACTGTAACACCATTCTGCGTGACCGCAAGCGGCTCGTCATACTCGGTTTATTGATAGTCCCCGTCATACTCGTGGGCATCGCCTTTGCTGACCAGATTGGCGGGGCCTTGCCGGATTTGCTCGGCGGCAAAAAGGCCTATAGCCCGGCCTTTTACAGCACCGGCATTTTTATTGTATCTATCCTTATCGGCATGGGCGCCGGCCTGATCACAGGCTGCATCGGCGCAGGCGGCGGGTTTATCATTGCTCCGGCCCTGATGAGCGCGGGCATCAAAGGTATCCTGGCTGTGGGAACCGACCTTTTTCACATCTTTGCCAAGGCCATCATGGGGAGCGTGATCCACAGGAAGCTCGGGAACGTCTCCGTGCCTCTGGCCGCGGTCTTCTTGATCGGCGCTATTATAGGGGCGACAGTTGGCGGGGTGATCAACCGTGTGCTCTACGAGATCAACCCTGTGCTCAGTGACGCCTTTATCACGACCGTTTACTCCCTTATGTTGGGTTTTCTGGGGATCTACGCCATGACCGACTTTCTCAAGGCGAGAAAGGCTGCTGCGGGCGTGGATCTTCCCCATGGAGGGGATGCCCATGGAGGAAAAACGGAAGGGGCCGAGATGGGGAACCTTCCAAAGAAGCTTCAGGCTGTTAAGCTTCCTCCCATCGTCAGATTTGATGCCGACATTACGCCTGGTGGGCGGGGGATTTCATGGATATTTTTGGTCTTGAGCGGCGCGCTCGTCGGAATGGCTGCAGGCATTATGGGGGTTGGCGGCGGCTTCTTGACCTTCCCCATATTCGTTTATGTGCTTGGCGTTTCGTCCATGACCACGGTCGGGACTGATATCTTCCAGATCATATTCACTGCAGGCTATGCCTCAATAAGCCAGTACGCCATCTATGGGTTTATCTTTTATACACTGGCCATGGGCATGCTCTTGGGGTCCTTGCTGGGTATCCAGATCGGGGCCATGGTCACTAAAGTCGTTCCGGGTATCACGATCCGAGGCTTTTACGCCATGGCCGTGCTGGCAGGTTTTCTCAATCGTTTTTTTGCCCTGCCAGCCAAGTTGGGCGCCATGGGTTACATCCCCATATCAAAACAGCTGGGTGACATCCTGGATACCATCGGTGTTTGGGCCTTTTTCATTGTGATAGGAGGGTTTTCGGTCTGGGTGATCGGCACGTTCCTGAAGAATATCAAAGTTCTGAAGGGAGAGGAGGTGAGAGCATGATTGCGCATAAGAAAGAATTCTATGGCGGTATTGTAATGATGGCCGTGTTTGTAGTTGTGCTCATCATCGTTTTTTCACCGGTTTTCAAGGGGCAAAACGGTCTGGAGTACCTGGACTCCTTGTATAACTCCATATCAAAAGGCTCAGCCTACTACATTCCAAATGTCAAGGAAGAAGTCGACAAGTTCAGTGGGAACTCGGTGAGTGTGACCCTGGCAATGGACAATGAGGAGCAGGCAAAACAGACGGCCCTGCTTTTCATGAAGGGAGACGCACTGGTAAATGTATCAGGGGCCGAGTTAAAGGTCACCGGTGATCTGGCTAAGATCCTGAACAACTGTCTTGCCGATGCAGATGACATGTATAATAATCTTGGCAACAAGGTCTCCAGCAAATACGACTGCGACGAAAAGCGGGTCCTTTATAACTGGTGGAAGGCATCTAAGGCTGTGGATAAGGACTTGAAGAAGCAGAAGCTGTTCAAGGAGGCCAAGGTCGTTGCTGTGGTGATAAAGAAGGCCGTGGAATCGTCTTATAACTACTACAAGATCGAACCTGACCAGATTTCTGACCGTCTCGGCATAGTAGTCTTTTCTCTGATCTTTTATGTCGTTTACACCCTGTGGTACGGCTTTTCAATCATGTTCATGTTTGAGGGTTGGGGCATGAAACTGGAACATTAACATGCCCGGCTTGCAATTGCGATACGGCAGGGCCATTGTTGGCCCTGCCCGTCCCAAATTCCTTTTCGAGATGGATTACTCTACGTCCAACTTCTTCTTCAGCTCTATATTTTCCTTTTTTACAAGGGCTAGTTCAATGGCCCTGTTGATGGTAAAGAGTATGCTGTCCTTCCTGAAAGGTTTGGTAATGAAGTCAGCAATCCCCTTTTTCATGGCCTCGTCGGCTGTTTCAATTGAACCATAGGCCGTGATCATGACCACGGGAATGTCAGGTTTTATCTCTTGGAATTCATCAAAGAGCTCAATCCCGTCCAGGCCCGGCATCTTGAGGTCGGTGATTACTAAGTCGTAGTCCTTCTCTGAGAACAGTTTTATCCCTTCGGACGGGTTGTTGGTTGTTTCCACTTCATAGTCGGTATTCTCTTCAATCATCATCCTCAGGAGCATCAGCATATCTGGTTCATCGTCAATGATTAAGATCCGTTGTGGCATTGTTTTTCTCCTTTGTGATTGGTGTCCGATATATAACCAGTTTCCATCCGGAAACCGGGCAAAGTTGTCATTTCGAGCGAAGCGAGAAATCTTATCATATTGAAAGCACGTAGGTTTTAGATTTTTCCCTTCGCTCGAAATGACATAATAACATAAAGAGGGATTTCCGGGTGGAAACTAACTAACCTGTCTTGCCGTTGGCCACGGGCAGCTCCACGGTAAAGGTGGTTCCGGGTTCCTTTCCTTCCGCTCTCGTCTGGCTCTTGACTTCGATATGGCCTCCGAACTTCTTCACAATACCGTAGCTTACAGAAAGCCCCAGACCTGTTCCCTCTCCAACTCTCTTGGTGGTGAAAAAGGGCTCAAATATTTTATCCAGATTATCAGGCGGTATCCCATCGCCAGTATCTTCAAATCCTATTTTGACAATGTGATCGGTCAGGTGTGCTGAGATGGTCAATATTCCGCCACCCTCCATGGCGGCTACCGCATTGTTAATAATATTCAAGAATACCTGTTCCAGTTGCTGGCCATCACCCTTTACTCTGGGAAGGTTCTCTTCCATTTGGGTTGTGAGGTCTATCTTTTTTGTAAGAAGGGTATTCATGACAACATTAACAACTTTCTGGATATCGTCAAGCACATCAGTTTCTGTGGTGGTCTTCTGGGGTATCCTGGCAAAGGCAAGGAGATTCTCAACGATCCTTTTACAGTTATTCCCCTGCCTCTCAATGGTCTTGAGGATCTCATGTTCTTTGGAGCCTGCGGGGGTTCTATCCATCAATAGTTCCGTAAAACCAAGGATAATGGCAACCGGGTTGTTTATTTCATGGGCAACGCCTGCTGAAAGCGACCCCAGAGATGCGAGTTTTTCCGTATGAACGAGCTGTCCTTCCATTATCTTATGTTCTGTGATGTCTCTGGATATGATCAATACTGCGCCTATATGACCTCCGTCTGTCAGGACAGGCTTGTATTTTGTGTCAAGGCAATACTGCCTGTTTTCTATGTTTACGCATTCTTCGTGATTAATAGTCTCAGATGTTGCCAAGACCTTTTCAACCGTCAAGCAGACACTTTCGGGTGTTTCGTATTCGATCACATCCATTACTCTTTTTCCCACAACGTCGTCAACCTGACACCCCATCAACTGCAGGCAGTATTGATTGACTGAAAGGATATTACACTGTTCGTCCACAGTATAGATCATGTCATCTGCTGACTCGATAACGGATCGGTACCTTTCCTCAGAGCGTTGCAGCCTGTTGGCGTAACGCGCCAGGTCTTTTGTCTTTTCTTCGACTTCTTCTTCAAGGGTTTTGAGCCAGGTCCTTTCGTTTGCTATAAAGAAGGTAAATATGACAATTACCGCAGCAATTAAAACACCCTGTATCATAAATTGTCTAACATACACGGTGTGTACGGCGTCTTCCACCTCACTAATCGGCGCTGCCACGGCAACCGACCATATCCTTGTGGCGTTGGCAGCTCCAATTTGCACTGGCGCGTAGGCGATCAGTTTTTTCATGGGGCCCCTCACGCCACGGTGCCAACCTGAGATATACCAGGAGGTCCCTTCCTTTCCCCGCAGCATCTTGGTTTTTTGTATGAGGTCGATTTTGCTGAAAGAGATGTGTGGATCTTTAAATTTTCTCACCTCAAAGGCATTTTGGCCGATAAAATCCCTTTCCAGGTGGTACAGAAAATCCCCGGACTCATTAATGACCCATGCATACCCAGTCTTGCCTGACCTGATGCGACCCACGAATTTTTCTGCAAGCAAACCAGCGTCCAGGACAAACACCAGCACCCCCGAAAATTGGTAAGTGGGTTTCGGGTGTGCCTGATCGCTTGAGACGTTATAGACCGGCGTAGCCATAGTCATGACAAGACCAGGCTCAGAGTTCTCAACAACCTCCTTCTTGACATCGCTTATGTAGACCTTGCCTCTGTTTGCCGGTTCTTTGCACCATTGAAAATAATCCTCGCGGCCATAGGATCCCTTTTCCACAAAGACTGCATTGGCATAATTGACTGAATAGGAGTTGGTGCCGTGAGCGTTCACAAGCATGACTCGGATTACACCATAGTCCTTAATACTTGAAAGGGAGATTTTCATCCGGTTTGGCCAGGAGACCGCCTCCACATACTGAATCGAGGGTGAGAGGCTCAGAGTCATCAGTTCCCGCTTAAGGATTCTAAAATTTACAGTCAATATCTCTGTGGCATTTCTGGCTAATGAAAGCTGCTGTGCATTGAAGTCCTCATTGATTATCTTTTTCGTTTCGCGGGCTGAAAGCGTCCCCAAAATGAGGGCCCCCCCCAAGAGTACTGCGATGACTCCTGTGATAAGCCATAAACCCGGTTTTCGGGCAAAGTATTTGAGATATTTCTTCACAAGTCTTTAACTCGGACAAGCTGGAACCAAGAGAGGAAAACAGATTTACCACGAAAGCATGAAAGGACACGCCTTTTCCTAAGGCGCATGCCGCAAAGCACGAAGAAAAGATTCCTAGAGAAATTTCGTGTCTTCGTACTTTCGTGTTTTCGTGGTTGTCTTTAAAAATCTCCTGCCGGAAAAAAATACCAATTTCGTTGATAACGGACTAATGCGGAATGTTCACAAAAGACTCAATTCCCTTGATCATATCTTTGTAATACCACTCTACCATTTTTTCGTTGTGCATTACCATATCCATCTGCCGTGTGTGAACTATGACATGTCCCAATACCTTCAGACGTTCCTTCAAGAAGGCTTCTTCGTGCCCCTCAATACGCGCAAAGATACTGTCTTCTCTGACCTCCACACGGAAATCAAACTTGCCCAGTATCCTTGAAATAAAGGCGACCCTGCGGTTTCTCCTGCCGGAATCAGCCCCGCCACCCTTGAAGGCGAAGCTCACGTAATTCTGATTTTCGTTTCCACCCACGTAAGATTCGGTTGTGGAAAAATGGAAACCCAGGCGTACGCTTAAGTTACAGAAGTCTTTTGAGAGAACAATATAATTTTTGTCCGTCAGATACGATGCCGCGTCAGGGTCTATGGCCGACCCAGCCACCACGGACAAGAAACCTTTGGTGTCCATCGGGGGAGGCCCTTTCCACGGCACAGCAGTCATTCCTTCCCATATGGCACGCATCGGTTCGGATACAATGTCTTCGGGCCCTATCCGCTTTCCAAGGCCTTGTTTGAGGCCATCCTCAAGGTCTATGACCAGCCATTCCAGGGGAATATCCTTGCTTACCAGCTTTTTTGCCGATTTTTCAGAAAAATATGTATGCTTACCGAAATCGAACATCTCCCTTAACGCCATTTCGTGCGAAAACCGTGTGATATCGTGAAAGGTTCGACAAGTCTTCGCCTTAAAATCAGGGCCCCTGGGGTCAGTCATGTATAATGGGGTGATTTCCTTTAAGATTGTGCGAAGGCGCCGGTAAATTGGAGAACTGGAAAATCCACCAGTCTGTTTGCCGGCCTTCAGTAGCTCACCAACCTCACCCTCATAAACCCTGCCATATTGAGCATCGACTGTCACCAGCATGCCGTCTCTTAGAACTCTTGTAGCATCTTCTGCATTAAGAATGGCAGGCACGCCCAGTTCTCTTGCAACTGTGGCAAGGTGTCCCAAGACAGAACCTGTGTCAGAAATCACAGCAGTGGCCTTATCCAGGATCAGTGCGAACTCGGGATGTGCCTGTCTTATCACCAGAACGCCTCCTTCGGGGAAATCGCCCATTGCCCTTTCGTCCCTCACTTGGCGGACGGGCCCTGCTGATACCCCGCGGCAGGCAATCTTACCCTTATCAAGAAGAAGCTCGTGCCCTTCCACATGCCTGGGCTTATCCAAGAGTTTCTCTTTATGCATGTAGGACATACGAAGAGGCCTTGATTGCAAAACTTGAATAACCCCGTTATGGTCCAAGGCCCATTCCATATCCTGAGGGGATTCAAAATGCGATTCCAGCACGCGGGCAAGATTGCTCAGTTTTAGTACCTGATCTTCATCCAGGCACGATGTGTCCTGCATATGCTCGGGAACTGCAACCTCTTGTGTCCCGCCGTCGGCAGAGGCACGACTCATGACCCTTTGCCTGCCCTCTTTCTTGCGCGAAACCCTGCTGCCCTTTCCGCCTTTGGCCGGGGCGATGACTTTGAGAGTTTCCGGAGGGACCACCCCCCCTACTGCATAATCTCCCAGTCCCCACACAGCATTGATGAGGACCACGTCCTCATCCGGATTTCTGGGATCACGTGAATAGGCTATCCCGCTTGACGCGGGATCAATCATCTGTACGACGCCTGCGGCCATGGCCATCTCATTGATGTTAAAGCCCTTGTCCTTAAAGTAAAAGAGGGCTCTGGGCGTAAACTGGCTCGAAATAACCTTCTTGTAAGCCTCTATGAGACTTTCCCTTGTGACATTCAGCACAGTGGCGTACTGGCCGGCAAAGCTGGCCATGATGTCTTCGAGGATGGCGCTGCTTCGAACAGATACATGAAGGGATGTCTCTGCTGTTTGCCTCTTCATTTCGTCAAACGCGAGCAGTATTGCGTCTTGAAGATCGCCGGGGACCTCACTTTTTTGCACTAACCCCTGCATTGCACGGCTGGCATCCTCCAGGGCGGCATAATCCCTGATATCAACCGAGCCGCAGTTTTCCTCCAAAAGCGCTTCTATCTGGTTATGTCGTACAAAGCTCTGATAGGAGAATGTGGTGATGACAAAGGCATTAGGCACTTGGAGACGAATGTTGTTGGCCACCTCGCCCAGATAGGCCATCTTGCCCCCGCAGGAAGGCGCCATATCCTTATGAACGGATTCAAGGGCTAACACGTAATCGGTTTTGGGGATGGCGATTGCTGGATGGAGGATCTCCTGAGCTGTCTTGTTGATGCGGTCACTGGCACGCACCAGATCCTTGTACTTATTACCAGATACCTGGTTCAGACTGTCGATAATCCTGTTAATGCCCTTTGAAACGGACCGATACGAAGATTCCACATAGGCTGCATCGAAGACATAGGCCCCGCTTGCCTTTTCCTGCATATCCGCCATGGTGGCAAGCACCGCATTGTTGGCGTCAAGGAGTTCCCGAAAGGCCTTATACTTGTGGGTAAAGAGGTCCTTCTCTTCCTCTCCCCGTAGGGCTTTTTCTCGTCTTTTCTTGCTGAAAAAATTGAACATTGTTGTAAGAGCCTTTGTATCGCGGTTATAGCTTTAACATGGCGTTTGTTATTTCGTGAAACAGATCTTCCATCCGCACAACCCCGATAAACCTTTCCCCTTCCGTGACCGGCAGGAGACAGGTGGCCTCCTCCAGCATCATGTGAGAAGCCATCAAAATGCTCTCCTCGGCATCAATCGTGACCGTGGCCTCGGACATGAACTCCTTAATTGGCAGGGCAAGCCGCTTTTCGCTTACGGTGTTGAGCAGGTCGTCCCATGATATTGGGATACTCTCCTGGTTGCCTTGACCAAACTTCGGTTCAATTGCCCTTAAGATGTCATTTTGCAAAAGCATGCCCACAAGCTTGTATGCCTCGTTAAAGACCATGATTGTATGGTGTCCTGTTTCATAGGAGACATTGAGCTGTACAATCGCCTCCCTAAGGGTTCCCCAGTAAGGCATGTGAGGATAGTCTGTCAGCGGAATGACTAGATCCCTTACTCCCTTTTCGCGTACCATGTCTCCTCCTGGTCATTACATTCCAGTATCTGGTCTATGGAGAGTCTCCCCTTTGGGGGGGTAAAAGAATCCAGGAGACTGTTGATCTCAGACGGCCCCATAACAATCCCCTCTCGCTCGCCAGCCGGTTTGAAGAAGGCGTATTGGGGATAATAAACATTGGAATAATGATAAGTCCGCTCTTCACAATACAGATCGACAGTCAAACCGGACACGCCGAAGACCCCCTTGGACAGCACATCCGGAATTGCATGGATGGCATCCACGAATCGGTTGAACTCTATCCATGTGTTCACATTTGCAATAGTGGCCATAGGAGGATAGTCTAGACTGGACACGATTTGATGCATAAGCGGATGTAGTCTCCGGGTAATGTCATCCGGAAAGGGAGCGGACGAAGTCCAAAGGAATCTGAAATAGTCACCTGCAAGTTGGTCTCTTATTGGGGAGGGGTCGTGCGTTATGGCCTGCTTTTTCGCCTCAAGGGCATGTTGCAGATCCGGATGAACCTCAAAAATAACAGAGCGTGGGCTTTCCGCGGTCATGACACCTTCAGATTCCGGATTGCCTCTTATCAAAGAGGGATCCAGGCATAGCTTGGCAGGGTGGGGCTCATCAGAGCTGTGAATCCCAAGGAGTCGGTTTGGAATTTCAAGGAAAACTCTGCCCTCTTCTTTGAAGAGCTTAATGCTATTCTTGGCATATTCGTACTCTTTCAAGTAAGGCTCCATGACGCCGGCCAATTTGCCGCAGCATGCGCTAAAGCCCCCCTCTTTTTCGCGATAGATCTTTCCAAATGTTTCGGCCTGGTGGTCGTACCCGGTGTGGCTTCCCATCACATATACCAAGTTCTCGGCGTGATGTGAGGCCGGGACAATAGCCTTGGTGTCCAGTTCGGCTCCCACCTTTCCCCCAACAAAAGGAGATGTCCCGAAAGTGGCGATGAAATAGAGGAGCTTAAGGCCCTGGCTCTCATCCGGACACTCAACCTTTACAGGCATGGTTGTGGCCATATCAAACTTACAATAGCCTGCCACCAGTTCTTTGAGCTTTCCAAAAAATGTGGCCAGGTTGTATTGACGGGCCATCACGGCACGGTTGTCAGGGATTATGCGGGGACGTTTCAAATAGTCCATATAAACCTCCGGTGTGAATTGAAGATTGATTATTGATTATTGAAAAAGCGAGAACTTCTTTTTCAAATCATCAATCGCCAATCGCAAATCAACAATCCTCAAGGTGCCGGCAGAGTAATCGGCATTCCCAGGACTGGCCAGATCACCCACACGCACAGGGCCACTACTGCCATCAGGAGGACGCTTGCCGGAATGCCGTAGGTAAAGAACTCGCCCGTGGTAAATTGCTTTGAATCATACGCAATGGCATTCGGGGCCGCGCCTACCAGCAAGAGAAAAGGCATGCCGGCCGTGACCAGTGATGCAAAGAGGATCACTTCGCCGGATACGCCCAGATAAGGGGCAATCACCAGGGCCACAGGCAGCGAGATAGCAATGGCAGCCACGTTCATGATAAAGTTTGTCATGATCATGACAAAAAAGGCGATGCTCATGATAAATACAAACCCGGGAGATTCCTGGAACATTCCAAGCCAGTTAACGGCCATCCATTTCGCTGCGCCGGTTTCCCATAGGCAAAAACCGATGCTCATGGCCCCGGCAAAGAGCAAGATAATATTCCAGGGGATCTCTTCCAGGTCCTTAATATCGAGAATTTTAGTAATAAAGAACAGGATGGTTGAAATGAGAACAATCGCCGTCTTGTCAATCGCTTTCAGGGCCGGGACAAAGGACCGCAGGCCCATGACCAAGATGACGCCAATGACAATGGAGGCTGCCAGGATTTCTTTGCCGCTGATTTTGCCCAGTTGCTCATTGAGCTTCTTGGCCTTTTCCCTGAGACCGGGAATCGTCTTTTTTTCCGGTTTCAAAAAGACCATGAAAAATGCCCACAGGACAAAGACCATGATCCATCCGGGAAGAAACATATAATAGGTAAGTTGAAAAAAGCTGATATCCTTTCCCATGATGTCGTTATAAAAGCCGATTGCCACGGCGCCGCGCGCAGCGCCCAACAGGGTTACGATGCTCCCTGCGCCGGCCACATAGGCCATGCCTATGAAAAGGCCCTTCCCGAATTTGGTTTTTTTGTCTCCTTCTCCGTACAGGGCATAGATGGCCAAAAGGAGTGGATATATGGTAGCGGCCACTGCCGTGTGGGCCATGACATGGGTCATGGCAGCCGTGACCACAAAGCAGCCGAGGTAGATCATGCTGGTTTTTTCTCCCACAATAGCCAGCATCTTATACGCCAGGCGCTTGGTGAGGCCTGTCTTGGTAAAGACCATGCCGATGACTATTGAGCCAAAGATAAACATCACGGAAGGATCCATGAAATCCTTAAAGGCTGCCTTGGCAGGCCGGATGAGAAAGAGGGCTTGCATCACCCCTATTGTGATACTGGTTACCCCGATCGGCACAACCTCAAAGACCCACCAGGTGCCGGCCAGCAAAAAAACGGCCAGCGCCCCCTTGGCCTCTTTGGACAGAGCAAAGTGCTTTCCCATGGGGTCCACCGCGTCCGGCCACGGCGGGGCAGAATAGACTATGAAAAAGAGGACGATCCCTATTGCTATGAAAAGCAGGCGGTTCCAGTCCAGTCTGGGCTTTTCAGGAGAAAGAACGATTTCATCAGGCATCTCCGGGAGACCTGCCCCGGAGGCAATCGGCTTACTGTTTTCAACCATTATGCGTTTCCTCCTTCACTCTAATACGGTTTTAGTCAGCTCATTAAAAACGTCGCTCATGCGCAAAACACCTGCTATGTTCTCCCCATCCATCACAGGGAGCAGGTTCACGTCCGCCTGAAGCATGACAAAGGCCGCTCTTTCAAGAGAATCATTTGCCTCAACCGTTGCCCGGATCGGTACCATAACCTCACTGACCGGCTTTTCCGCCTCCTCTTTGCACCTGCTAGAAAAGGTGCCTTCCACAAGGGCAGAAAGGCTTGCATAGTCTTTGTCCGTGAGTCCCTCAAAAGGTGACGTTTCATCCCTTCTAAGAAACTTCGGCTCAATGCCCGTGAGAAGGCTTTTCAGTGTCAAAACACCCTGGAGTTGATACTTTTCATCAAATACAAGAACCATCCGGTGCTCTCCCAGACCCGCTGTCTCATCATAAGAACTGTGAATCATGGCGATGGCATCCCGCACGCTCATCCAGTAAGCAATGTGGGGATACTCGGTTATCTCAACCATGAAATCCTTCACCCTTTTAGCACTCTGCATGAAACCCCTCCTCTTGAATCGGTGTTGTTTATTCTGACATGGAAAACCTGGTACTCTGCAGCAAAAGCAATACCACGTCCTGTGCCCATCTCCTGACTATTAAGCAAGGGTCATACCAAGCCGCGAGAATGCCCTCGGTTTGCAATAACATATTGTTATTTAATACTTTTCCCTTTGTGACAGCTTGAAGAAAGCGACAGCGCAGAGATGATCCCGGCAAGTTTTTGCCAAAACAAACAGAAGATTGCCGCTATAGAGGTGAATCTGTTTGACACTCAGGTGGTATTGTGGTTAAGAACACACAAGGAATCAATAATGCAGAGATTTATCATCGGTTCTGATGTGATGCGCTTCATTATCAACTTGGTGCATCAGGTTGCCAAATACGATGTAAATGTGCTACTAACAGGCGAAAGCGGCACAGGCAAGGAGATGCTTGCCCGGATGATCCACCTTGAGAGCTCAAGGGCTGAAAACCCTTTTGTTCCGGTAAACTGCGGCATCCTCTCAGGCCTTCTGTTCGAAGACAAGCTTTTTGGGCACGAAAAGGGATCCTTCACAGGGGCCATTTGCAGGCAGAAGGGCTGCTTTGAGACGGCTGACAAAGGCACTCTGTTTCTCGATGAGGTCTCCGGAGTGCCTTTGGAAAATCAGGTGGATTTTTTGCGGGTCCTGGAAGATCTTCGGTTTTCACGCATTGGGGGAAATGAGCAAATTGAGGCGGATGTTCGGATTATCTCGGCAACGAACAAAGACCTCAGAGACCTGGTCAAAAAGGGGGAGTTTAGAGAGGACCTGTTCTATCGTCTTCATGTCGTGCCAATCTACATACCTCCTTTAAGGGAGAGAAAGAGCGCTATCGCCGAGATGGTGAATTACTTTCTGGATCAATTAAGCGTCAGGTACGAAAAACCGAGACCTGCTGTATCGTCAGAGGCCATGGATGTTTTTTGCCGCTATGATTGGCCCGGAAATGTGAGGGAACTGAGAAACCTCTTGGAAAGGGTTTTTATCCTGAACGTCAAGGATACGATCGGTATAGAGCAACTCCCTTCTGATTTTCTATGGCACTTTAAAGAACCTCCGGCCATGGATCTGGGAGAAGTCAAAAGAAAGGCGGAAACCAAGGCCATCCTGGACGTCTTTGATCGTGTGCAGGGCGACAGGGAACGGGCCGCCCGGATCCTTAATATCAGCCCGCGAACCTTGAGATACAAACTGAATCGATATGGGATCAAGGTGGATTCAAGACGCAACGTTTTGTCATGACCGTACTTTGTGATGGAGTCATCAAGAATGGAAAAATGAAAGTCCATCACATCATCTTGATCTTGTTATTTCTGGGGCTGACCCTCTGCCTTGACATCAACAACTGCCAGGCCGTCTCCAAGGCAGGGGGGAGTTCTGCCGTCCAGGCTTCGGCTGCTGAATCCACTGTGGCCTCCGGGGAGCATGAGGTCCCTTGGTACATTATAAGACTTCCTACCCTCAACCGGGACTTCAACGTCTGGGTCCTTATCGCCATCGGATTTTCCGTAGGGGTCCTGGGCCGGTTTTTTGGCACAGGGGGCATAATTTTTGTGACTCCGGCCTTGAATGTATTCGGCTTTCCAATAGCCACGGCAGTAGGGACCGACCTTGCCCAGATGACCGTTAAGGCCTGCATAAGACTTGCTAAAGGTGGTTGGAGGCAGCAAGTGGAACTCAAACTTGTTGTGCTGATGATCATCGGTATGGTCGCCGGTGTTGAGCTGGGGGCCCGGACGGTGATATGGCTTGCTGCGTTAAGTAAGGCCGGAACGGTTATCCGGATGGTCTATCTTGCCGGGCTTCTCGGGCTGGGCCTGTTCATGTTCATAGAATACAGAAAGATTACAGGCGTTCAACACGATGAGACATTTTCGGGCCAGAGTTGGCTTCCGCCACTTGATGAGGGCGGGACCGCCGTATCGAGGAGGCTCCAGGCCATGAAGCTTCCACCTGTAGTTACTTTGTCGGCATCCGGCGTTCGGGTCTCTTTCTGGATCATTATCGGCATTGCCTTTATTACCGGATGGCTCTTTGGCCTTTTGGGGGTGATGGGCGCCTTCTTGCCTTTGCCGGCCATGATTTATCTTATGGGCCTGGCGGCGGCCATTGCCCTGGGGACCGATCTTTTTTGCACAGCTTTCTCAGGCGGTTACGGAGCCCTCACCTACGCCTTGAAAGGACACGTTGAAATCATTGCCGTCTTATGGATTCTCGTTGGCACCCTTGTCGGCACGCAGACTTGCAGCCGCACTGCCCATTATGTAAAGGGCCCGGGCATTCGTCTTTTGTATGCTGTTACCGCGATCACGGTTGGGTTGTCTGTTCTTCTCAAACAGTTTGGTATGATTGTCCCGGCCCGTGTCGTGTTGCTGGTGGCTATTCTTGCCCCTTGCGGTATTCTTATGGCGAAGATGCTTAAGGGGTATTTGCGGGAAAGGCAAGAGTAGGGGCTAGCACCCTTAGGCGGCTAAGCTGGAACAGAAAAAAATAAAATTACCACGAAAGCACGAGATGACGAAAGCACGAAGAAAGAATTTCCGTAGAGATTTCGTGTTTTCGTGCTTTCGTGGTTAGTTTTGTTTCCCCTTTTTGTTTCCGGTGTTTCCCAGTTAAGGTTTTATGAGGTAGCGTCGTGTTTGGATTGACACGATTAGTCAAGAAAGTTGTAAAAGGAGCGGGTAAGCGAGAGCCCCAGGAAGCGCCGGAAGAACTGCGCTCCATGTTTAAGGCGAGATATTGGAACTTTAAGGCCCTCTTAAACGCCAATAATACGGCGCTCCATATCATGTCCGACATGGAACACGCCCTTCGCGGGAGCCACAGCTTTGGCATGGCCTTTGTTCGCGCTAACTGCACCGCTGTTTCAGTCAATGTGTATAAGATAATTCAGAACATGAACGAGATCTCCTCCAACCGCTATGAGGCCCTTTATGAGGCTTTTGCGGAAATCGAGAACGGCGTCAAACAGATCCTGGAAGAGCGCAAGGAATTCGGACAGGGCGAACTGATCCTGCCTCTTGAGGCCGTAAACAAGGATATGGCCGATCATGTCGGCGGAAAGATGGCGAATTTGGGGGAAATCCTGAATCGGGTCAGCCTTTCGGTGCCGGAAGGCTTTGTTATCACGGCCTCTGCGTATGATCTGTTCCTCAAACACAGTAACCTCCAAGAAGAAATCAACCGGCGGATTCAGCCTCTGGATCTTGAAGATATGGAGATGCTGCACAAGGCAAGCGCTGATATTCAGCAGTTTATTATTCAATCGCAATTGCCGGATGAGCTTGAAGAGGCGATCGTTTCCGCATACAAGGACCTTGAAGAGAAAACAGAAAAAGGCGTAAATGTCTCCTTGCGCAGCAGCGCCATGGGAGAGGATACGGAAAAGGCCTCTTTCGCGGGTCAGTATCGCTCCGAGCTTAATGTGAACCAGGAGTTTTTGGCCTACACATTTAAGGAGATTCTGGCAAGCAAATACACCCCCCAGGCCCTTACGTACCGTTTGAGCATGGGCTTTCGAGATGAAGACATAGCCATGTGTGTGGGCTGCATGGCAATGGTTGGCGCTGTTTCAAGCGGAGTGATGTATTCCCGTGATCCGAGCAATATTCGCAACAACGTGGTTATCATCAACGCGGTCTGGGGCCTTGCCAAATCGGTCGTGGACGGCACCGCATCCCCGGACCTTCTTGTGGTTTCAAAGGGACAACCGGGTGAGATCCTAAAAAAGGAGATTCACAGGAAAGAGCAAAAATTCGTGTGTTTTGCCGAAGAAGGGGTTTGCCGTATGGAGTTGACAGGTGATGAGAGGGACGATCCTTCTATCACTGATGATCAGGCAGTATCCCTCGCCGGGTTGGCTTGTCGTCTTGAAGACCACTATGGATGCCCTCAGGACATTGAGTGGGCCGTTGAGAAGGACGGTGTCATCAGAATACTGCAAAGCCGACCGTTGAGACAGATGGATACAGAAACAAAAGGTGTGGAAGAAGGGCCGGGTTTCAAAATACAGGAGCCCGTTGTCTTGCAAGGTGGTGTGACGGCCAGCCCGGGGGTTGCCTGCGGGCCTGCCTTTCTGGTGGATACCACTGTGGATCTGCTCCAGTTTCCTGCTGGAGCGGTATTGGTAGCGCAGCATTCTTTACCCCAATGGGCCACGCTCTTGAACCGGGCAGCAGCAGTGGTAACGGATCGAGGGGGTGTCACGGGACATCTGGCGACTGTTTCAAGAGAGTTCAGTGTTCCGGCCCTTTTCGACACCCTTGAGGCCACGGGCAAGATTCAACATGGCGATATCATAACGGTTGATGCAGACGGCCGGAAGGTCTATGAAGGAAGGGTCGAATGCCTGCTTGAAGAGGCCTCGGTTGAAAGAGCGAGCCTGATGAAAGGAAGTCCTGTTTACCATATTCTGGAAAAGGCCCTTGAGTATGTTGTGCCCCTGAACCTGATTGATCCGGATGGCGATGATTTCAACCCAAAGGGGTGCCGGACTTATCACGACATTACCCGCTTCTGCCACGAAAAATCCGTAAAGGAGATGTTCAGCTTTGGCAAGGACCACCGTTTTTCAGAGCGAGCCAGTAAGCAACTGGTCTATAAGGTCCCAATGCAGTGGTGGATAATCGACCTTGAGGACGGGTTTAAAGAACCGGTTGAGGGTGACAAGGTTAAACTGGAACAGATCGCGTCCATTCCCATGCTGGCCATCTGGGAGGGGACCATCGCCATACCATGGGAAGGCCCGCCTGCGGTTGACACAAAGGGGTTGTTCTCAGTCATGTTCTCTTCGACCATGGACCCGAGCCTGACTGCCGGGGGTAAATCTCGTTATAGTGAAAAGAACTATTTCATGATTTCCAAACATTTTTGCAACTTGACCTCTCGTTTGGGATATCACTTCTCAACCGTTGAGTCATTTGTGGGTGAGAGGCCCAAAGAGAACTATGTGAGCTTCAATTTTAAGGGGGGGGCCGCTGACTTCAACAGGAGGCTGAGGAGGATCAAATTTATCGGAGCAATCCTGGAGAAATTTGATTTCCGGGTCGAGATCAGTGAAGACGCTATCACTGCGAGGATAGAGGAATATGATCAGGACTTCATGATAGAGCGGCTCAAGGTGCTCGGATATTTGACCATCCATACCAGACAGCTCGATATGATCATGGCCAACGATGCCAGGGTCATTCACTATATGGACAAGATGATAAAGGATATCAATTCCTTTGTTTCGGTGTAATCCGGGATTATCTGAATGGAAGAAAAGGACTACAACAAATTACGGTGGAAGATAATCTTTACAACGCTATGCTTTTCGCTGATCCCTCTTTTTGCCTTGGGGTTCAGCATCTATCATCAGTTCAGTGTCTCTTACACGGCCAAGATCAGGGAAGACCTCAGGACCCTGGCGGAAAACAGGCGAAGCGCCATTGATCTTTTTTTTAGCGAACGTATCTCCCAGCTTACGACGCTGGCCTATACCCATTCTTTTGACCAACTAAAAGAAGAAGGCTATCTGGATAAAGTCTTTAATATCATTCAAACGCGCTCAAAGGCCTTCGTAGACCTCGGGGTGATTGGTCAAGACGGGAACCATGTGGCTTATTCGGGACCTTATGAGTTGAAAGGAGTCAATTATAAGAAAGAGGCGTGGTTTGCTGCGGTCATGTCACGAGGTGTGCATATAAGTGATGTCTTCATGGGGTTTCGAAAGTTTCCGCACTTTGTCATCGCGGTAATGCGCCGCGAAGGAAGCCAGTCTTGGATTCTTCGCGCCACCATCGATACATACATTTTTGACGCCATGGTGAGGGCGGCACAGGTTGGCAAAGCGGGGGACGCTTTTGTTATCAACCGGCATAATATGTTGCAGACCGCCCCCCGGTTTAGCGATGAACTCCTTGGAAAGGCGGATTGCCCTGATTTCTCGGCATCATTCGGCACCTCTGTTGAGGAGATTGAGTGGAATGGCGAGAAGACTCTCTTCGCCACAACCGCGATTGCAGATAATAAATGGCTGCTGGTCATCAAGGAAGATCCCCGGGAAGCGCTGACCCCCCTTCTTAGGGCGAGGTATATGGCAATCTGGATTTTCATTGCCGGCGCCTCGATTATTGTGCTCGGCACTATCCTTGTCGCCCGCGCGACGATAGCCCGCCTGATACAGACCGACCGCGAGAAGGCAGTGTTGAACGCCAGCCTGGTTCAATCGAGCAAGATGGCTGCCTTAGGAAAGTTGGCTGCAGGGATTGCCCACGAGGTGAACAATCCCCTAGCCGTCATCAAAGAAAAAGCAGGCTGGATAATGGATCTTCTTGAAGTGGAAGACATCGCAAAAAGTGTGAATTATAAGGAGGTTAAAGCTGCTATCCGCAAGATTGACCAACATGTCGAACGAGCAAAGAAGGTTACGCACCGCCTATTAGGCTTTGGGCGACGCATGGAACCGGTCCATGAGACTGTAGATATCAATAAGACCCTGAACGAGACCATCGAGTTTTTTGAAAATGAGGCCCATTACCGGAATATTGATGTCAAGACCGACTATCTTGAAAACCTTCCACTAACGACAAGCGACTCTGGCCAACTCCAGCAGGTCTTTCTCAATATCTTTGATAACGCCATCGATGCTATTGGCAAGAACGGTGAGATTGATGTCAAAACGGGTCTTGTTTCTAATGATAACGAGATTGCAATTACGATTTCGGATAGCGGTCCAGGTATTCCCGGAGAGACGCTAGATAGAATCTTTGATCCTTTTTTCACGACGAAAAAAGTTGGAGATGCAACCGGGCTGGGGCTGTCCATAAGCTACGGCATTATAGAGAAACTGGGCGGAAGGATTACAGTGGAAAGCAAGGAGGGACACGGGACCACCTTTACGGTCTATTTGCCAACACGAGAGAGATAGGGAGACAAGGGTATGAATGAGTTTAGTGTTTTGGTTGTCGATGATGAGGATGATTTTCGCGAAACTTTTGTAAAACGGCTTAAGAGGAGAAACCTCGATGTTTCGGGTGTAGAAAGCGGTGAAAAGGCCCTCGAACTTCTGGACGAAAATCCCTTTGATGTTGTTATCCTTGATGTCAAGATGCCGGGCATGGATGGAGTGGATGTCCTGCGGGAAATGAAGAAAAAGAGACCCCTCACGGAGGTTATCATGCTCACCGGCCATGCTTCGGTTGAGTCAGGAATTGAGGGGATGAAGCTTGGGGCATTCGACTACATCATGAAACCGGCAGATATCAATGAGTTGATGGACAAGATGCGGCAAGCATACGAAAGGAAATCCATTCATGAAGAAAAGATTCGCCAGGCCAAGATGAAGGAACTGACGGATTAGCCTGCACGGTTTTCTTAACAACAAGGAGGAACCGGATGGCCAAAAAGGGAAGGCACTCGTACCGAGGCCTGCGCCAGTATATCACGATCATTCTGTTCGTAGCGGCGGCCATACCGATGGCGGTCACCGGCGGAAGCATCTATTACGAATACCGAGCTTCCATCAGAGAGAAGGTGACAACGCAGCTAGAAGGTATAGTGATTTTCCACAAGGAATCGATTGAGCGTTTCCTGGAGGAGATCACTGCTGCCATGATGGTAACAACGCAGCTTAAACCCTTTGATAAGACGGTCCAAAGTGATGTTTTGCAAGAAGTATTTAATAGCCTGCAAAGACAGTACAAACATGCCTTTGGGGATATAGGGGTCATAGACTCAAAAGCGACCCATTTAGCCTACATAGGAGCCTATGATTTGCTTGGCAAGAATTACAGCGATGCCCCCTGGTTTAAAGAGGTGATGGAAAAGAGGGTGTTTGTAAGTGATGTCTTCCTTGGTTTCCGGCGACTTCCGCATCTTATCGTTGCCGTCAGGCAGGGAGATGGGAAAAATAGCTGGATCTTGAGGGCTACGGTGGACGCGGCCAGATTCGGTTCCGTTGTGGAGAATGTCCGGCTTGGACACACCGGACAGGCATTTATCGTGAACAAGGAGGGCTACTATCAGACCAGGCCCAGGACGGGCGGTTATGTTATGGAGAAAAGCGAACCGGGTGATTTGGAACTGAAACCGTTTGATGGCGTCAATTTTTGGGAAGTCCAGGGCAAAAAAGGACAGAAAGTTCTCCGGGCCAAAACCTGGATGAAAGACAACAACTGGCTCTTGGTTGTACAACAGGATGTTGATGAAGCCTTTGCCGAACTCTATACGACGAGAAACGCAGCCATCCTGATGTTTATCCTTGGGGGCATTTTGGTTGCCGTGGTCACTTTTTTTACCACCAGGCTTTTGGTGCGCAAGATAGAAAGGGCTGATGAAGAAAAGAGTGTTCTTGATGAGCAACTTATCCAGTCTCAGAAACTCGCATCCGTTGGTAAGCTTTCTGCCGGAATCGCCCATGAAATAAACAATCCCTTGGCCATAATCGGGGAAGAGGCTGGATGGATGCAGGATCTCTTGAAGCGGGATAGCCTGAAAGGCTTAAGAGAAATGGACGATTTCAAAGATTCGCTGCGAGAAATTGCCCAGCAGGCCGGCCGGTGCAAGGAAATCACGCACAAATTATTAAGCTTTGCACGCAAGATGAAGTCTGTCATTAAAGATGTGAACATAAACGAATTGGTTGAAGACGTCATTGGCATGGTGGGCAGGGATGCAGCGCTTAGCAACATAAAAATCGTCAGAGAGTACAATGCACACTTGCCTCTTATGTACAGCGATCCTTCCCAGTTGCGGCAGGTGTTCTTGAACGTGATCAACAACGCAAGGGACGCTATTGAGGGCGGGGGTGAAATCAAGATTGAAACAGGAATAGGCGAGGGCGATACAATCAGCATCAAAATAAGCGATACGGGCCCCGGCATACCTAAAGCGAACATGGGTAAGATTTTTGACCCGTTTTATACGACAAAACCTCCGGGCAAGGGGACCGGGTTGGGGCTTTCCATCTGTCACGGGATCATTGAAAAATTGGGAGGGGATATTTCTGTCGCCAGTGATGTGGGCAAGGGGACGACTTTCACCATCAATCTCCCCTTAGAACTAAAGAGAGGAGGGATCTAGAAATGCCAAAACCTAGGATATTAATCGTGGATGACGAGGAAAGATTTGTAAAGACCCTGACAAAGCGCTTGACCGAAAGGGGATTAGACGTATTTGGTGTGTACAGCGGAAGGGGGGCAATAGAAGAGGTAAGAAACAACCCTTATGATGTGGTCATCCTGGATGTCAGAATGCCTGGTTTGGACGGCATAGAAACCTTGCGCGAGTTAAAGAAAATCGATCCCGGAATTGAGGTTCTCATGCTTACGGGGCATGCCTCGGTTGATTCGGCAGTGGAGGGAATGAGATTGGGGGCCCACGAGTACCTGATGAAGCCGTGCGATATCGAGGAATTAATGGAGAAGATTGATGCGGCCTATGAATTGAAGCAAACCAGGGACGACAGAATCCGCCAGGCAGAAGCGAGAAGGATAGTTGATAGAAGTCCGGGGTAGAAAGAGAAATGCGCTAAAATGCCTAAAATAAAGAGAACAGTTCGTACTTCAACAGCACGCTTTAAGTCCCGCCTTACCTCTACCTCAACGAGAGCGATGGCCGGCACATCCCTAACTTTGATGTACTCGCAAGAAGTCGAACTCAGTGAATCTGTCATGTTACAGGGTAAGGATTTCTCGCTTTCAGCCGTCGTAGCCGAGGCTACTATGGCGAAGTCGGCTCGCTCGAAATGACCCCGCCGCTGGCGGGGGGTGAGGCATCTTACGAAACCATCAAGGCATTTTTTTCACTTCATCTCAAACTGGTAATCCCCTTCCAGGAAAGCCTTTGCCACAGCCTCCACAGTCGCTTCGCTGGTCATCAGCATATCCATCTGCCGGGTGAATTGAAGCAACCGCCCGACCATGTCCAGCTTTTCTTCAATCACGGGAAGTTCGTATTTTTGAAGACGGGCGTCTATCCTGTCTCCCGTGACTTTCACCGAAAAGTCGAGGCCTTCGAGCATCATGGCGATGGCGCGGGCCCGGCGATTCCTCCGGATATCATCAGCAGCGCCACCCTTAAAGGAAAAGGTAATATAGTTCTTGTGGATAGTCCGGCCGCAATATGAATCGAGCACACCGTAATGGTAGCCCACACGGGAACTGAAATTGAGATACTTGTCCGAAATGATTGCGTAGCTGCGGTCACCAAACCTTTGTCCGGCGCTCGGGGGGGGAGACAACATCTGTTCGGTCATGACTGAAAAAAAACCCTTAAAATCAACAGGGCGCGGTTGGCGTAAACGAAAATCTTCGTGCGTCATCCCCTTTAGGAGTGCCTTGAAAGGAAGAGATGCGATATTGTCCAAAGTCACCTTCTTAGCGTGTTCGGTCACCCCGGCAAGGCCGCCTTCCAGATCGATGACATAGAGGTCAAGAGGAATATTGGCATCTAGCTTTACAGCGCCCCCTCCTCTGACTGAAACAATGTCGCTGATTTGAAACATCTCGGTGTAACAGAACTCGTGTACCAGACGCATGATATCGTGAAGCGACTGGCACGATCGCGGGGCAAAATAGGAAGCCTCGGGATCCAAGAGATGCAAAGGTACGATCAGGTCGGCTGCCCGTCTCAAGGTTTGATACACAGGCGTATCCTTCATGTGAGGCTCCCTGGTAGTCTGTATGGCAAGCAATTCCGGAACCTTGCCCTGATAGACTCTCCCTGAATAGGCATCCACAGTGATTTCCGCACCAGGGGGGATAGAGGTGGTCGCCACCTTGAGATCCAGGATGGAGGGTACGGCAAATTCCCTGGCGAGGGAAGCCATGTGTCCGGTCACACTCCCTGAGTCGGTGACAATAGCCCGGGTCTTCTGCATAATAATCGCGAATTTCGGTGTCGAATGCTCAGCCACAAGGACCGCACCATCCGGAAAGGCCATAAGGTCTTCTTCTGAACGCACATGAAAGGCCGGACCGAATCCCACACCCGGGAAGGCCACAGCCCCGCCTTCTACCAGCAAAGGATACCCGGTCAACCTGGGGATGGTCTCTTTAAGACCGTTTTTCTCGGGACTTTCCACACGGAGTGGCCGGGTTTGCAACACAATGAGACGTCCATTGCTGTCAAGGGCCCATTCGATATCCTGTGGGCACTGGTAGTGCTCTTCCAGTTTCACGGCATAACCTGCAAGGGTGCGCACCTGCTCCGGCGATAGGCACGGCTTATCCTGTTTGTCCGCGGCCACGCCTATTTCTACGAGACCACCGTCCGGGTTACTGACCAACTGAACCGGTTTGTTGGAGGCTTTTGTCTCAACAATACTCAGCTCGTTATCCTTTGACACTGTATAGGTATCCGGGGTGATCACGCCATCCACGGCATAAGGACCCAGTCCCCACACGGCAGTGATCATGACATCATCTTCCAGGATATTGAATGGGTGCCTGGAATACATCACCCCGCTGGCCACGGATTCCACCATTTGAATGCAGGCCACGCTCATGGCAGTGTCCTCATCCCGAATCCCCTTATTGAGGCGATAAGATATGGCCCTGGGGGTATAGAGGCTGGCAACAATGTACTTGTACGTCTGGATAAGTTTGTCGGAAGGCACATTCAATGATGACAGGTATTGGCCGGCATAAGACAGCTCGCTGTCCTCTCCGATAGCGCTACTCCTCATCGATACACGTAGATCCCATAATCCCTCCTGTTGGGTCGCCTCTACCATCTGACCATAGGCCGACAGAATGGCCTGCTCCAGTTCAGCGGGGACCCGGGCCATGATTATCAACCTCTGGATTTCCTCACTCATACTGTTTACTGTTTCCGGCCTGTCCGGATCCATCTCCATTTTTTTCCTATTGATCTCATCGACAAGGTCGTTATAGGCAAGGAAGGAATCAAAGGCGTGGGTCGTGATGGCGAATCCTTCGGGTATGGGAAGTCTCACGCGATTGTACACCTCGCCCAGGTTTGCGTTCTTGCCCCCTACCCAATCCACCATCTCCCTGGTCACCCCGGAATAGGGCAAAACGGATTCAGTCGCGGGGATTTCCTTCTTTCTGACCAACTCCTCTTTTATCTTTTCATTGAGCTGTTCCAGGATGTCATATAGTGAAACATACTTGTTGTTTGAAAGATTATTCAGGCATTTGACCATACGAAAGGTGTGAAATACAGCGCGGGTCGATTTGGCACGCACATAGGACATACCAAAAACCTCCCTGCCCTGCAGCTTTTCCTCCATGTCTGTGATAATGTTTAAAACTTCAGTATTAGATGCCAACAGCTCCTTAAACCAGGAATACTTTACTCTAAAGAGGCGGGATATGTCTTCTTTTGAGGGGACGGGCTTCCGAGATTTCCGTCTAAATATGTTGAATTTTTTTAACACGTTCATCATGGTTCTGCCTGCCCTTAAGGATGTACGCGTTTGTTCATGGCAAAAAGAACTGCATGAGTTGACTGGATAGAGAGAGATAGCAAAAACGGCTCGACAATAAACTTTATTTATTTTAAACATACAATGTAAGTTGTGTCAAAAGACGATTAAGGAGTGTTTAGTAATCGTGTTCGATCCCGCTCCTACAGTTTTGGATATTTTGGCATTTCATATTTGGATTTGTTCCGGATTTGCGGCTCGCGCCTTGAAAACAGTACGTGCTTCGTATTTCCGGTTTATCCGGGTTAGGTATTTTTAAGTGAAGAAAAAGATAACCTGCATTCTATGTTTTATTACGGCTGTGATCCTTGTTGTCCTTGCTCACAACTACATCACCGGACGGCCATCACAGAATATCTCGTATAGTGAATTGAAGAAGCTCCTGAAGGAAAAAAACGCAGACCGGCTGGCCATATACAAGGATCGTATCGAGGGAGAATTGACCGGCGATGGTATCAAGTCTCTGGCCATGATGAGAGGTCTTGAGCTGGATAATAGATCGATTGAAAGCATGCAGAAAGAGCATACTTTTGCAACCAATCGCGTTGAAGACCCCCAATTGGTGGATGAGTTGGATCGGCTGGGGGTTTATTACCAATCCAGGTCAGGTCATGCCTGGATTATGACTGTTGTTTCCTGGATTGCTCCTGCCAGTATACTCCTCGTGGCGGGATTTATCTTTTTTAGAAAAATAGGCTTCGGATCGGGCAAGAGCAGCCTCTTTCTCGAGAAGAAATCCAACGTTACTTTCCCTTATGTGGCAGGGCTGGCTGTGGCAGAAGAGGAACTGAAGGAAGTTATAGGATTCTTGAAAAACCCGGCCCGCTTTCAGAACCTTGGGGGCAGAATCCCCAAGGGTATTCTTTTGGTGGGTCCGCCGGGTTCTGGCAAGACGCTGCTGGCCCAGGCGGTTGCCGGAGAGGCCAATGTGCCTTTTTTCAGTATCAGCGGTTCGGCCTTTGTCGAGATGTTTGCCGGAGTCGGTGCGGCCAGGGTGAGAAACCTCTTTGCCCGGGCGGAAAAGAAGGCCCCCTGCATTATTTTTATTGACGAGATAGACGCTGTTGGCAAGGCAAGAGGCGGTAGCGGTATTCCCGGCGCAGAAGAGCATGAACAGACCCTGACCCAGTTACTCACTGAAATGGATGGGTTTGATCCCCAGAAAGGGGTCATTATGCTTGGAGCAACCAATCGTCCCGAGATCCTGGACCAGGCCTTGCTCAGGCCGGGCAGGTTTGACCGGCACATTGTGGTGGACCGGCCGGATTTGAACGGTCGGGAGCAGATATTTAGAATTCATGCCAGAGATGTAAGACTGGGCAGAGATGTGGACTTCAGAAAGCTGGGCGCCAGCACACCGGGGATGGTGGGGGCAGAGATAGCAAATGTCGTCAACGAAGCGGCTCTGTTGGCGGCACGAAGGAATAAAGAGGCCGTTGAAATGTCTGACTTTGAAGAAGGGATTGAGCGTGTGGCCACCGGGTTGGAAAAGACGAACAAGTTGATCAATGCCAGAGAAAAGGAAATCGTGGCCTATCACGAGACAGGACATGCTATTGTATCCTTGTCATTGCCACGTGCGGATCCGGTTCATAAGATCTCCATCATTCCCAGAGGAATATCTGCTCTCGGATACACTGTCCACTTGCCTACAGAAGACCGCTACCTCCTGACAGAGTCGGAACTATCGGATAAAATAGCCGTTCTGTTGGGAGGCAGGGCATCAGAAGAGATCATTTTCGGAGAAGTCTCAACGGCCTCACAGAGGGATTTGGAAGAAGCGACGGAGATTGCCAGAAGTATGGTTCAGACCTACGGGATGAGCGATAAACTGGGGCCCCTTACCTTCGAGAAAGGACGGCCGCTTTTTTTGGACACGAAGTACAGTCCGCTCAAGGAATATAGCGAACACACGGCCAGGCAAGTTGATGAAGAGGTTCACAAAATAATAGCCCAGGCGTACCAAAGGGCCAGAGGAATACTTGTGGAACGACGTTCTGATGTGGAAAGGGTGGCCAGGGTCTTGATGGAAAAAGAGGTTATGGAGGGAAGCGAATTAAAAGGACTTCTTATGAAAACGAGCTAAACCCATGTTGCCTCCGGAAACAGATACGAGTTCGAATACCTTAAAGACACTCAATGTGGCCATTGTCGGCGGCGGGGTCCGTTGCAAAGCCCTTTTGGAGATGGCTTTTAGACATAAGTTGAAGAGATTCCGGATGAATGTGCTGGGTGTAGCGGATCCCAATACTCGGGCGCCGGGACTTGTATTTGCGCGGAGACACAGCATTTTTACGACTAAAGACTATCATGATTTTTATGAATTGAAGTCTCTTGACCTGATCATAGAAGTGACCGGCAAAAAAGGAGTGCGTGATGGGATAGTCCACTCCAAACCGAGACATATCCGCATCATGGATCACGATGCTGCCAACCTCTTCTGGGACTTCTTGCAACTGGAAGATGAGCAGGCCATTTATGAAAGGGACACCATAGAGAAAGTCAGGAAGGAGTTTTCACAACATACCAGGGAGCTTTCGGTTTTGAACAGTATCATCCATACCGTAAACCAATCCTTGGACGTTAACGGTATTGGCAGAGAAACTCTGAAACAGGTGCGATGCTGGTTAGACATGGATATGGCATGGATCCATATCAGAGATCCTAAAAGAAATAAGTGGGAATCATTTGGAGATCAGGATGCAACCGGAGGGGTTCCGGAGGGTTTTTTTGCTGAAATCCAGCCGGAATATTTCTTGCCGAGGGGAGTCGACAAAAAGGGCCCGGTTGTAATGAACAGGACCTCGAGGTTACCCATTTCACTGGAAAGGCATGGTATGCAATCTGTCGTAAATCTTCCTCTGTACTCCGGAGAGGAACTCGTTGGGGTTGTGTGCCTGGCCAGCCGGAGGCCAAGAGACTTCCTGGACAGGGAAATTCAAGTCCTGCAGTCCATCAGCGAAGAGATTGCCATTGGCGTTGCTAAGGCTACGCTTTTCGATACAGTATGCCAGGACAAGAGAGAATGGGAGTCTACCTTTGATGCCATTACCGCCCACATTTTCATAGTCGATTCCAGGTTTCGCATCCTTAAGGCCAATAAGGCATTCCTGGCCGATTACGGTCTGGATAACGCGGAGCAGCGAAAGTGCTATGAGGTTGTTTGCCAAGGGAAAGAACCATGCCAAGAATGTGCAGTGCAGGAGGTGTTTCGCCTGAAAGCAACTGTTGCTCTTGAAAGAGAGCATCCGGTGCTGGGAGGTTTTTTCCGATACAATTACTTTCCAGCCTTTACTCCCGAAGGTGAGGTCTCTTCCGTGACTATTTATGAAGAGGACATAACCGACATCAAGAGGGCGGAAGATAAGATAATAGATTTCCAGAAGAGACTCATCAAATCGGAAAGCATAGCCGCCATGGGAAGGTTGGCTGCCTCGATCGCTCATGAGATTCGAAACCCGCTGGGCGCGCTGTCCAATTCCATTAGCCTGCTTCGCAAAAGCATCACTCTGGCCGGGCCGCTGCAGGAACTCATGGAGATCATGGCCGAGGAAGTTGGACGACTGAACAACATTGTTCATGACTTCCTGACATACAGCCGTCCCAAGAAGCTCCAGTATGCGAAGATAGATATCAATAAACTGTTATCCGAGACAGTTACCTTGTTGACCAAGGACAAGGAGTTGATGGGGGAGTGTCAGATTCAGTGTCTTCTTGAAGACGCCCCCCCGGTGAAGGTGGATGGGCGTCAGATCAGAACGGCCGTTCAAAACCTCCTCATCAATGCATTGCAGGCCTCAAGGGGGAAGGGATTGATAACGGTTACCACCGAAAAAGCGGTGCAAAATCATCAGCGCCTTTTCAAGATCGGCATTCACGACACTGGAAAGGGAATATGTCAAGATAATTCAAAGAAGATTTTTGAACCATTCTTTTCTACCAGGGCAAAGGGGTTAGGCCTGGGCCTGGCCATAGCCAGAACGATCGTGGAGGGACATGGGGGAGATATTGAGGTCAGAAGTGAAGAAGGCGTAGGTACGTCGGTTTTTGTAGAGTTGCCTTTAGAAAGGTAAACCAATGGCCCGGATACTCATTGTGGATGACGAGAAGGGGGTGCGCAGAAGCATAGCGATCGCCTTTCAGTTCAGCGGCCATCAGGTTGACGAGGCCGCTACCGGAGAAGAGGCCCTGCAACTTGTCCAGAAAGACATCTTTGATCTCGTTATTACCGACCTGGTCATGGAAGATATTGATGGGTTGGAGTTGATTAAGAAGATCAAGACACTGTGTCCTACCTCATCCATCATCATGATGACTGCCTATGGCTCTATCGACAGCGCTGTTAGGGCTATCAAACTTGGAGCCAGTGACTATATTACCAAGCCCTTTACGGACGACCAGATTATCCTGACCGCGGACAAGGCCCTGGAACGTCAGAAACTGGAATCGACCATACGGGTTTTACAAAGTGTTTTAGTTGATAAGTACGACTTCAAGAATATTATTACTGTAAATCGCGAGCTACAGGAGGTGTTGCGAAAAGTCTATCTGGTTGCCTCTCAAAACATCACGGTGCTGCTGGTCGGAGAAAGTGGAACGGGCAAGGAGCTGATTGCAGCTTCCCTGCACCGCATGAGCTACCGGAAAGGGGGCGCTTTTGTTGCCTTGAATTGCGGCGCTTTTCCGGAGACTCTCTTGGAAAGCGAACTGTTCGGACATACCCGCGGCGCCTTTACAGGGGCAACCAGTCACAAAAAGGGGTTGGTTGAAGAGGCTGATGGCGGTACTATATTTTTGGATGAAATCGGGGATGCCCCTCTATCCTTTCAGGTAAAAATACTGCGTTTTTTGGAAAATGGGGAATTTAGAAGGCTCGGAGAGACCATTACCCGAAGGGCTGATCTGAGAATTGTTGCCGCCACACATAAAGATCTTGAACACGAGATTCAGTCCGGTCACTTTCGCAACGACCTATTCTTTCGCCTTAATGCCTGCCGGTTTGATTTGCCGCCTTTGCGTGCCAGAAGGGAAGACATACCTCTTCTGGTACGACACTTCTTGAAAGCCTGTTCATCAGAGATGAATAAGCATGTAGAGATGATACATCCCCGCGTATATGATATCTTTTCAGGGTATTCCTGGCCAGGAAACATCAGGGAATTGCAAAACACCATCCGTTACGCCGTGGCCATTACGGCCAAGAACTGCATCGATATTGAAGATCTCCCCGGTAGCTTTCAGATGCTTATTCGTGAAGAGACAAAACCGATCTACTCATTAGAGCAGCCGGCGAGCCTCTACGATCTTGAAAGAAGTTATATTCTTTCTGTCCTGGAAACAACCGGATGGAATAAGAAAAAGGCCTGTGAGATTCTTCAGATATCCAGGGCCACACTGCATCGCCGGTTGAAAGAATATAAGCTGGGCCAGAACCAGAACCCGAGAGGCGCCTCTTCCGCCATCCCTTCAAACGTCTCAAATTGATACTAACTTTCATTCTTCCCTGTCTCATTTTGAGACTGAGACAGGGAAATACCGCAGTCAACATAAAATAATGTGCTGCAATATCGGCATGTTAGTTTTAGATATGTATTGTGGCACGAGTCTTGATATGATGTAAGTCAAAGGCGGTGGCTAAGATAGCATGAGAATACTGGTTGTGGACGATGATAAGAATTTTAGACATTCACTAGTATTATATCTGACCTCAAATGTATGGAAGGTGGATGAGGCGGCTGATGGCGTTGAAGGCTGGCTAAAATTGAAAAACAATTCCTACGACGCGGTCATTACTGATATTGAGATGCCGGGCATGGATGGATTTGCCCTGAGAAAGAGGGCCAGGCAACAAAAGCTCGAAACAAAGTTTATTTATATGTCTGCCTATCCCTCTTCATCAACAAAACTCAAGAGTACCCCATTCTTGATCAAACCATTTGTCCTGGAGATGTTACACAACCTATTAGAAAAGATCGTTCTTGAACCAAATATAAAATCGCGAAGCGGTTTTATACCTTGAAAGGGGGTGAAGGTAATGTCAACGGATGTTCTTATTTTGGTCGCTGTAGGGGCAGTAGTTCTTGCCGCTTTTGGGACTTACATGGTAAAGACACTAAAGAGAAGAAAATAGACTTTTTCGGGCGGCTGTTGTGAATTGTGATTCAGCGGTGGATCGAGGTGACCACGCGTTTACCTTGATCCACGCTGAATCTGATGGTTTCCTGTAGCTTGTAAAGAGTTTCCTTCCATCATTGCTTTTCAGAACTCGCAGCAAAGCGAATAGACACCAACTACAGTTCTGGGAGATACCTATGAGATGGGGACCGTATATGAAAATCTTGGTTTATGTCGATGCCTCCATGCACTCTTTGCATGCAGTGGAGACTGCCGCCAAAATAGCCAAAGATGTACACGCATCAGTGACGATCCTGGCAATAGGCCTCCGCTATACTTCTGGCAAATCATATACTGACAAGCTGGAGGAGGAATCAACCATTGCCCTTAGGAAAGCAGAAGATATAATGAAAAAAGGCGCGGTAAGTCCAAGAACCATGCTGTTAAGAGATGTGACACTTTTGAATGCTAAGGATGAGATTGTGGATATTATCAAGGAAGATGGTTTTGACCTGGTCATCATCGGAAGCATGGCTTTGACAGGCTTAAAGAAGCTGATGTTTGGCGGTATAGACGTTGCATTGGTAGACGCTGTCCCTTGCTCAGTATTGGCGGTGAGGACGCCACTGGAAGATTAGCTCCGGGGGAAGGCTTCACAAATTCGGGCCGGCTGGAAGATATTGTGCTAGAAATGAAGTCAGCCCGGCTTATTAGGCTAAAAGATCGAGTCGAAAGTGATAGTTGGAATAGTGGGGCGGAGAACGGAGTTGACAAGTTCAGGCCTGAAGGTGGCCTCATGCTCGACATTGCCTGCCAGGGCAAACCGTTTGGCGTTGAATACGTGAAGGGGAATCCTGTGATCCACGTAACGCCTGCTTATGGCGCTTTTGCCGGCCCGCAGGAAGACGAAGCGCTGGCTCACATTGTCAACCGCCCTCCGCACCACGGTGTCGTAAAAGAATTCGCGTTCCTTTTCCGTGTCCTTGACCTCTACCAGGCCGCCCACTGTCGCGAATTCTTCCGCAATTTCCTCGAGCCTCGGGTTGTCGTTTTCCAACCCGACCTCATATGGAACCACGGTTT
Organism: Deltaproteobacteria bacterium; assembly: GCA_016930875.1. Taxonomy (NCBI): domain Bacteria; kingdom Pseudomonadati; phylum Myxococcota; class Myxococcia; species Deltaproteobacteria bacterium. The sequence continues at coordinate 43,202 of JAFGFW010000191.1, forward strand.
TGAAACCCGCCCCCCTGAAGGTGCTGTAATACCTTTCCCATAAGGTGGAGTCGGGGATGTCAGCGGCCGCGAAGCCGTCGTCAGCAAGATGGTTTCGAATCATGGAATAGAACTCACGGCTGAACAGGCGGGATAAGTCAAAGTTGGTGGGGTTCGGGAAATCGCAGTAAACCCCGTCGAATATTTCCCTGCACCGGCTGAGCCAGGCAAAGGCGTCCGCCTGTATGAGTTTGACCCGCCTGTCCGACATGGAATCGCGATTCATGCGAACAAGCAGGGGAAATTCCCTGGCCAGCCGCAGTATAACGGGGTCAATGTCTACCACGGTAATGCTCTCGACCTCGTCGTACTTGAGCAATTCCCGGACAACCAGTCCGTCGCCTGCCCCGAGCACCAGCACCCGCCGCGGCGGTTTGTCAAACTGTATTGGGATATGCACGAAGAACTCGTGGTATATCTCTTCGAAATTGGAGAAAAACTGGTACTGATGTTCCATGAAAAGCCAGATATCCCCAGGAAAATTCGGCTCGGCCCTGAACTTGTCCGTGTATGTCTTAAGTATTGAACCCAAAAATGGGTTGTCCGGCCGCCGCACAAAGTGGATGCACTGGTAGGGTGAACGAAAGGTTATGATATCGTCCATGTCGTCAAAAGGGCTAAGGAGTGAGCTGATATTGGTGATTTTGTCATCGTAGTAGAATTTCTTGAGAAAATACTGTTCGGTCCGGCCGACCATGGACAAGAGGGCGATGAGGAGTGCGATGATCACCCCTGCCTTCGCGGCTTGGCGGGTCCTGGCCTGGCACGGTTTGGAAGTCACGAGAAGGAGACAGGCGAAAACGTTCAGAAGCGCTGACAGGTAGGAGATCGAAAATAATCCCAGCCGCGGCAACAGAACCAGGGGGAAGAGTACGGCACCCAAAAGCGAACCAAAATAGTCCACGCCCAGAACCACATTAACGGCCCTTGCCGGGTTCGTGTCCGGCAGGGTCTGTATTTCCACCTTGCGCATGGCGATGAGCAGCGGCACTTCGTACCCCGACAGGATCCCGATGGCCACAATGATCAAGTGGCTGAGCACGAAAAAGGAGACTGCTAGAACCGGCTCGCCTGTGGGGCCCTGGAAAAAAAGGGAGGTATTGACGGCATAGCGCTGCACCGCGGCGAGCATGTGCATAATAATCACGGACAGGCCGCCGATGAGGCTTAACAGTATCTCGATGCGGATGAGCCTCTGGGCTGAACCTTTCTCTGAGTGGCCGCAAAGCAAGGCGCCCACGCCGAGCGAGGCTAGATACACACCGATGGTTATACTGTAGCGCAGGACCGTGTTGCCCATGATGGCCGACAAGGTCTGGGCCAAGAGCAGTTCGTACACAATGCTGCAATACGCTACGATCAGCGTAATGAAATAAGTTGTGGTGGCCTCAAAACGCTCTTTTGACTTGGGCATGCGAAATCAGCTCCAACGTTTCCCTGAATTTTTACTCACCGCAGAGACGCAAAGAGCGCAGCGCAAAAATCCTTGGCCTGTACTCTGTGGCATGAAATGTGCTGTAAGCGATGGTGTGCGTCATAAATATTGACCCGCGCATCTACACGACGCAAAGGCGCCCAACAACTCATCCAAAATCTATGGAGGTGGGCAAATTGACCCGGTCCGCCGCAGGTGTTCACTGTATTCTTGAACTGAACGGCTGTCCATATGAATTGCTTGACGACGAAGGTTTCGTCAGGGTAGCGGTTGAGCACGCTTCGGAAAAGGCTCTGTCCACGCTTCTCAATTTACACAGCCATAAATTTAGCCCGCAGGGCGTCACCGCCGTGGGGCTACTGGCGGAATCCCATCTTGCCATACATACCTGGCCGGAAATGAATTATGCCGCGATTGATATCTTTACCTGCGGAGTGTCCGCGGACCCGCGCAAGGCCTGCCATTTTCTCGTCGGCCACTTCAAGGCCAAATGTCATTCCATAATTGTCCTGGAGCGTGGCGGCTAGGTTAATGTGTACCCTATATCTCGCCAAAACATACATTTATTTAGCAGAATCGGGCAAGTTAGCGAGATAATAGCGAGTTGCCGGACCGCGGCCGGTCTTTTTTAAAAGACCCCTTTCTACAAAATCGCGTAAGTCGTAAAGGGCAGTGCGAGACGGCAGATTGTTCCCAACGGCGGCTTGGTACTCTGAACGGGTAATTTCTCCTTTACGGACGATAAACGGGAACGCCTTCTTTTGTCGCACATTAAGGTCTGGGGGAAAAACCTCACTGTTTTGGGTCGGAGGCTCAGGCCTGACCGGCTGAGAATGATATCCTACTACATTCTTCCCAGGAAAACGGAACTCTTCCACGCCACCTAATCTAATGTCATCGACGTGTATGAGTTCTCCTTCTGCCATGGCCACAGCTCGAGTAACGCAATTCATAAGTTCACGGACATTACCCGGCCAGTGATAATTCTTCATCTTTTCAAGGGCGCCCTTGGTAATGCCAATGTCTTTCCTGTTCATGAGGCGACCTGCCTGATTTAAAAAGTCCTCTACCAGCACAGGGATATTCTCTTTGTGGTCCCTCAAGGAGGGGGTGCGGATGGTTAGGACTTCAAGGCGGTAGTAAAGGTCTTCCCGAAAAATCCCTTTTCGAATTAATTTCCTTAAGTCCACATTGGTTGCCGTAATCAACCGAGTATTCACCTCGGTTTCCTCGTCACTCCCGAGGGGTTTGATTTTTCGCATAGAGATTGCTCTTAAAAGAGACTGCTGAACCCTGAGTGAGGCCGCTCCGATCTCATCCAAGAAGAGGGTTCCGCCATTTGCGGCCAAAAAAGCGCCCTTGCGGTCGACCCTGGCTTCAGTAAAGGCCCCTTTGACATGTCCAAAGAGAGAATCTAAGAGAAGATTCTCATCCAGTGCTCCACAATTTATTGAAATAAAGGGTTTTTCCGCCAGGGCGCTGTGCTTGTGGATGGCCTCTGCTGTGAGTTGTTTGCCGGTCCCTGTTTCTCCAACGATCAAGACATCGGCATCCACGGAGGCGGCTCTCAAGATATTGCCTTTCAGGGCATCGATGGTTTGGCCAAACCCAATTATCTCTTCAATATCATGGGGTTCAAGACGTCTCCTGAGGGCATTCACCTCCTCTTCCAGCCGGGCCTTCTCCCTCTCGCTCTCCTTCTTGATCATTTCGTCTTTTAGACGGATCTCTTCCATCTGTTTTTTCAACGTAAGAACCATCCTGTTGATAGCCCTTTGCAGGCCGCTCGTTTCATCGTCATACTTAGAAAGCGTGATCTCCTGCAACTTTCCTGTCTGCTGAATGTGGTTCACGGCCGCGGCCAGATCCAGAATTGGCCTGGTAATGATGCGGCTCAGGCCAACGATCAGAATGGAAATAACAATAATGGTTAACACGGTCACGAGAAACATCACATCAATCTGTTTGTACCCGGCCCATATTGTAAGGTTGCTTCTGTCCACCAGAACAACCCCGCCAAAGACGATCGGCTTCCGATCAGGGGCAATATTGAAATGGATGGGGGCATAGCCGTGAAAGTGGAGAGTGCTTGATGGGTTGCGATATTCTCCCAGGTCGATCATCCTGACCGATCCGTGTCTCCCACTGCGGACGTCCTTTACAATGTGCCAATAATCTTTATCCAGAGAACTGGGCCTGAAACGAAATCCAAAACCAGGTTTTTCAACCATGGCTTCCTCAATCTGGGGCGCCCCAGGGTCAGCAGGCAGCTTCTTGAGGTTTCCCGGGGTCTCCTCTGAGTGAAACAGAATCGATCCCTCTTTATCAAAGAGATAACCATAGATTGGTGGCGAACCACCCGTACGGGCGAACAGGGGGGACTGCGGAGAACTGATTTGAGAGAGTATCTTCAGAAGTTGGCGAGCGTCCACAGACAGCAGCAAGACACCAGCCTTGGAACCATTTTCATCATAGTAAGGCGTTACAAACCGTATTATTTTGGCTGGTTCCTTATTGGCATCCCGGTCCCCCAGTCCAAAAGGGTAGACAACATCTATGACGTCTGAAATCCAGACCTCACCATTTTTCAACTGGCTAACATGATATGCCAAAGTAAGAGGGCTCGGGCTGATCATGGCCACATGTTCGGCTCGAACGGAACATATGTCGTCGCCCACAGCCGCAACGTATACATGGTCTTGCCCATTTTGTGAGATAAAGCCAAGCTCGCTGTACGGCACCCCACTTATGTTCCTGCGAGATTTAAGCAAACTGTGGAACCTTGATCTCGTGATAGGTCTTTGCGCGACATCCAGCAGATTCTCTTTGCATTGCCCGAGCAAAATCTCAAAATCGCGGGCAAGGGCAACGGTCTTGATCTGAAGACTCTCCTTGACCGCCTCGTCCAAAAATTTACTAGAAAACCAAAGGGTTATATAGCCGGTCAGGATAAGAATAACCACCACGGACGGGATCAATGCAACCAAAAGCTTTGTTCGGAGTCGCCAAGTCTTAAAACCATGGCGCATCAAAGACAGGGGGAACTGACCGTAGTCATGATGAAGAGTGCCCATCCTCTAACCCTTTAAAATCATGTCGTTAAGATCGTTAAGACACGATGGCCGCAATCTTAAAAGCTGCTTCTCGCAAAATCTCGCATTCATCTGATTATCACCTACTCTGGGGCACGTCAAGAGATTTTGTAGATGTCACGAAGATAGTCGTGTTCACCTATACTGGCCTTGCCAACGATGCGCTTTTTATGCAAAATCGCCGGTTCAGAAAATCCGCGATCCAAAATCCAGAAATCGTATCGTATTTGGATGGCACACATATTGCTGCTGTTCCTTTCCAGTCTGGGCCAACGGTTCTATATCGCAAAAACTAGCAAAGAAAGGAGGGGTGAGAAGGTATGAAAATTTTGGTACCGGTGGACAATTCTGAGTTTGCCTTAAAGGCGCTCGACAAGGCTATTGACCTGGCGAAGCAACAAGGAGCGGAATTGACCGTAATGTCTGTTGCCCTGGAGTTCCAGGATGTGGAGGAGATTCCCGTCAGCTATGCCGGAAAATTCAAGGACCAAGCAACAAGGGCAGTGAATAAGGCCAGCGAAGTAGTTGAAAATGCGGGGCTTAAACCACAAACCCGGGTTGAGATAGGGGCGTCTCCAGCAGACAACATTGTCAAATATGCTGAGGAAGCCAAGACAGATCTCATTGTAATGGGGCACCGGGGCATGGCAGGACTCGGGCGTTTCTTGTTAGGGAGCGTGGCCGGAAGGGTAGCGGCCCACGCGCCATGTTCGGTCCTGGTGGTACGGTAACTTGCAAGCGGCCTAGCCGCGTTGTACAAAATCGCAAAGCGATTCTATGAAAGGAGGTATTCCTAATGAGAGCGTTTTTTTACAGAGCGTTTGCCTTTTTAACCATGGCCTATCTCTTGATCCCGGAGCCGGTCTGGGCCGCTGAAAAGGGGAAACTTCTGGTCCATGTGTGTGATACTCGTGGTCTTGCAGGCATTTATCTCTATTTTGGCAACATGTATAATACAAATCTCTTGATGTTTGGCATCTGGACGGTCGTTGTTCTCACGGCCATGGGGTCGGCCTTAGGGTTCGGTATGGACGTACTCATGTCACGGACAGGGCTTGACCTGACGTCCCGTGAATTGGAGGAATAAGACCGCGCAGCTTAAAGATTCTGTGTGGGTAGTCGTCAAGGGTTTGCGGTTGGACAGCTCGTTACGGAAATCGTCGGTCGGCTTAGGAATGTGCTCTACCATATTTGAGCCGAAGCCTATCCCACGTCGGACGAAACGAGTCGCGAAACCGATGGACGTTAGACGTTACCCTCATGATACAAAGAAAGGAGGCTTAACTCATGGAAACAGCGTGGTATTTGATGTACATGCCCATTTCGGGCATCGATATTTTTTGGCCCGGCCTTGTCCTCATAGGATTCGCCGTAGGCGTTATCGGCGGGTTCTTTGGTATGGGGGGCGCTTGGCTGGTGACCCCGGCGCTAAATATCCTGGGCTTTCCCATGGCCTTTGCCATTGGAACGGATATCGCTCATATTGCCGGAAAATCGATGATTGCAACCGTCCGGCACGCTAAGTTCGGCAACGTGGATGTCCCCCTCGGACTCGCCATGCTCGTCTTCACCATGTTAGGAATTGAGATCGGGGCGAGGCTCGTCATGTACCTGGAGGCAATCGGGTTTGTCGGACCTGTGGTGCGGTGGGTCTATGTTGGTTTTCTGCTCGTCATCTTTTTTATGACTCTCAAGGATATTCTCGGCAAGCGCAAGATAGAAAGGGAAGCCAAGGAAGGTGAAGACGTCAAGATGAGGCGCGGGATCGAGTGGTACAAGACCTTTCACAAGATCAACATACCCCCGATGATAAATTTCAAGGCGGCAGGATTCCGTTGTTCCCTGTGGCTGCCTGGTCTAGTCGGTTTTGTCACCGGTGTGCTGGCAGGGTTCCTCGGCATTGGTGGCGGTATGCTCCGTATGCCGGCCCTGATCTACTTTGTCGGTTGTCCCACGCATCTAGCTGTCGGCACAGACCTCTTTGAGGTGATGATCTCAGGGCTGTACGGGGCCTTTACTTACACGCTCAAGGGGCGGATCGAGCTGATCGCAGTGGTTGTCATGCTCTGCGGTGCTGCCATAGGCGCCCAGATAGGCACGGTCGCCACCAAATACAGCAAGGGACTCGGGATCATATTCTGGTTCATGGTCTGCATCGTGGTCTGCATGACCTCTATTATCCTCAAGCAGTTTGGCCAGCCGATGATCGCCGGGATTCTGATTCTGGGCGTGGTGGCCTGGGTGTGTTTAGTTATTCTGAGGATCTGCCTTAAGGGCGCTTTCGCAGAGCTCAGAGCAAAGAAGGCCGCAGGCGCATAAAGAGGTTTGGCGCACGTTAAAGAAAGGAGGTAAACCATAAAATGTCAAAGAACAAGCTGTTAGCCACAGTGTTTACCGTAGCCCTGGCGATTGCATTAATAGCACCTGCTGCAATGGCCGCAGAAGTTGTACAGGGAAAATGCGTGGCAATAGACAAAGAGAACAAGACGTATACTATTGACCTGTACGACAAGACCAAGGACAAGGACAATCCTTTCGGAAAGTCCACAGGCGAGGCCTTGATAGTCAACTATTCCAAGAGCCTGATTGGTAAGGATCCGGAAGTCGGAAATATACTCAGGATCGCTTACGATGTCGAGGGGACGGAGAACATGGCCATAAGGGTGATGAACGTAACAAAACAGGATATTATGAAGAAATAGTGAGCACAGGCGGAGTGGGGGCAGCTTGAAGTCGGGCTGCCCCCTTCGTTTTGTAGTAACCGTTCACACGGTACGCGTGCTGTCATTGCGAGGAATGAGGAACGAACGACGGAGCAATCCGATCCGAAGGGTCGTCACGAACGAAGTGAAGTGATTTCCTTATTGACGGGGATTGCTTCGCCCGAGATACTCAGGGCTCGCAACGGCTTCGCCGCACTGCTTCGCTTCGCCCTCTGGGGCGTAAGCCTCTCCGAACTGTAAGCTCTCTGAGCCGGAAGTCTACGGGCCGGAGGCCCGCAATGAGTGGCTGTATATCGCACAGTGATACAGCAGACTTTGGGAGCTGTGAACGGTTACGTTTTGTATTGCTCAAAGCAAAAGCGTTCGTTTTCCTGCTTTCAGCTTTGAGCCTTGAGCTTTCACACTTGACCTTTGAGCTCTATTCTGATAACTAGTGCTTGAACGAAAACTCCCCGAAGCACAGTTTTTCTGTCATTGCGAGGGAGTACGACCGAAGCAATCCCCTCACTCCTCGCAATGACAGTTCGGAACCAAGGGTTTTCGTTCAGGCACTAACTATCATTCAATTGACGATCAACCATCAACAATCTGCAATCGAAAAAGGGGAAGGCATGATCGGAATCCGCCCAACAAGACCTCGGCGACAACCCATGAATAGCAAACAGAAGATAGTGGTCGTCGTGATGGATATTCTTATTTTTGTCGAGCTTGCCTATAGCATCGTCCAGGCCAAGACCAACCCCGAATATATGACCCCCATCTTCTTCAAGTATTTCATTCCCATGCTCATTATCACCCTTTTCCTGGCAAGAGCCCTGGTTAAGAGATTCAGGACAGAAGGGATCGAGGCAAAACCAGGGGCTGTCAGTCCTAAGTAGACATCTCGGCCTGCTGCCCATGACACTTCAAAGAGTTTCATTCTGGATTAAGGTGGTCGGGAGATTGGCTGCCCTTGTGGGGGTGCTCGGCCTGGCCCTGGCTGTTGACGGGTTTATGGACGGGGCAGACCGGACCGCCAGGATCTATTCCGGCTATCCCGGCATGAGTCAGCCCATATCCGGAAGCTCGTCCAAACGGATAAAGTCGATAAACCAGCTTTCCTGTACCACTCCTTCCGAAGGGGTTACATTACGTTTTACCAAGGCTGAAAGCAGTGTCTGGCACCACGCCTGGTGGGGCACGCTGGAAATCGGCCCATCGGTTGAGCCGGGTAATCATACCCTGTCGGTAAAGTGCGAGGCAGAGATTCCTGAAAAAAGGGTCACCCAGTACAGGATCCGGGTTTACAAGGATATTTCTGCTTACAAAACCCACCTCAGGTCGTATATTCGCCGCCATTGGGGAGTGTCCCCGTGGTGGGTTTTCTTGGGTATCCTCCCTGTCTTGGTTTTTTCCTTTGCCCTCGTCTATCACCTTTCCGGTCGCAAACAATTGCTTATGGCTGCTTCGGGCCGCACAGAGATATACAGGATTAAACGATCAGGCGAAGATTGGTTAATCTCATTTGCCCTGGGAAGTGAGCACGGCGTCAAACAGGGTGATATAGTCCCCATTTATGCGCCGGATGGCGGTTCGGTGGGGACCGCTAAAGTACGAGATGTATTCCCAGAACATTCACTAGCCGTCGCCCCCAGATGGCAAAAGGTCAAACCGGATTATGAAGTAAGGCTTCGCCCGGGCAAATAGCAACCTGGCGTCACCTGCTTCCTTCCTGATTTAGAATGTGGTCTTTCAAGAAACTTTTCGAGAAGGTCCCCATTAATCAATATGTTCCTACCCGGACGGCCTGGTTTTCCCTTTTTCCCCAGGAGATTCGCAAGGCATACGAGGATCTCGATTTTAAAGGCCTAACCCATTTTCAGCTCAACCTTTACCGTCCGGAAGCGAAGAAGATCATGCCTGTTGCTCAAAAGATCATCCAAAGCGAGATCAAGCGCCTGGAGGACAAGGGCTGGTTGGAGAAGATGCCCATAGAATTTCCGGTAGAAGAGGTTCTTATTTCAAAACAGGTTCATGATATCCTTCTTCTGGAATACAAAGGGGCCGCGGAAGAGCGGAGAGAACGCCTCGGTTTACTTGTAGGATCGAAAAAAGGTAGGGTATCTGAAGTAAGAGACCTTGTCTTGACCGAGGAACTTGAACTAAAGGGGTTTTTTAAGGAGCGTCTCGAAAGAGGTGTAATATTGGATCTCGAGCCCTGGCAGACAATACTGGAGAATTGGCAGAAACTTTTGCCCAAACGGGCCTTTCCGATTATCGGCACCTATCACACGCACTTATTTGTCAGTCGGTTTTGTCCCACCAGAGAAGATATGGGCGTGTTAGCGGCAAATCCAGGCATGCCGCATTTGATCCTTTGCGGGGGGGAAGTTTATGGTTATACTTGCAAAGAGACAAAGCGCTTTATATTGCGCTATTATATCAGGTCGGCTTTGAAAACGAGAATCGTGTAAGGAGAATGGTATATGTCCACATTAGGAATACTTAGTCTGGTTTTATCCCTGGGCCTTGCTATCGTACTTGGTGCTTATATTGGAAACCTGATTAGAAATCGGCGCCAAGAAAAAGACGATAAAGTCAAAAGTGGTTAAAATCGTCTCCAGAAATGGCGGCAAGGATCATCCTGGGACACCAGTGAGGTCTTAGCGGATCTGTGGAACGCCTTTGGTTGATGCCTTTTTGTGACTTAGAGCTTACCTGCTGGAAGTTCTTCCGAACTGGTTCTCTTTGCTAAAGACCCACTTCTCGATAGTCTCAAAGACTACTTCTCTCTTGATCGGCTTTGCGATATAGTCATTCATGCCCGCTTCAATGCACATCTCGTTATCACCCTTCATCGCATGGGCGGTTAAGGCAACGATCGGAACCCGTTCCGGTTGAGCTGAAGGCTGAAGGCTGAAAGCTGAAGGCTGATCGGAAGAAGCTCCATCTTCTGTTTTGACCTTGCCGACTTCGCCCGCCTGCGGGCCACAGCCTCCGGGCTCTCCGCCATAGGCTCCGGCCCGCAGGCGGGCGGAGAGCCCCGAGTG